>JBEPVC010000014.1:0-14309 GCA_041691235.1 Chitinophagaceae bacterium | reverse complement strand
CGCTTTTACATACTCCGTTATTTCGACAGCAGCACATCTCCGACGTCCACTCACCATTTACAATTGGTTGAAAATAATCTAATTTCAAATCTTTAATAAATCCATCTCTCCATAACGAACCATTGCACGTGCCGCCAAGAAATACCTTTTTCATATTTTACTTTAATTATTTGTAAGGTAAAAATTTAAACAGAGATAAAAAATAGATGTTCGTGAATCGCTGAGATGATATGAAATGGAGATTATTTTTTATTTGCTATTTTACGCGTACGAAAAAATCAAAAAAATTAGTCAGGGTGAATATTATGAACACTAATGCAAAAAATGCCAAACCATTTTTAAAATGGGCAGGAGGGAAGGGACAATTAATTCCAGCCATCGAAAAAACATTTCCAACTGATTTAATAAAGAAAAAAAATCTTACTTATATAGAGCCGTTTATCGGAAGCGGAGCGGTTATGTTTTGGTTTCTTAATAAATTCCCCAACGTAAAGAAGGCAGTAATAAATGATATAAACGGCGATCTTACCAAAGCTTATAGCGTTATAAAAAATAATCCGAAAGAATTAATAGATGCGCTTTCTGCTTTGCAATCGCAGTATTATAAATTGTCGCCTGAAGAAAAAAGAAGAAATTTTTTTTTGAAAAAAAGAGAGGAATTTAATTCAAGACATTTAGATGATTTAAACAGCACAGTGTTGTTGATTTTTCTTAACCGGACTTGCTTTAACGGTCTTTACAGGGTAAACAGCAGCAACCAGTTTAATGTTCCTTTCGGTAAATATGATAAGCCCAAAATTTGTGATGCTGCCACTATAATGGCAGACAGCGCCATTCTTCAAAAGGTTACAATATTAAACGGCGATTATAAAGAAACTTTACGCCATGCAACTAAAAAAACATTTTTTTATTTTGATCCACCATATAAACCAATAAGTAAAACTTCATCTTTTAATTCTTATGCAAAAGATTTTTTTGGAGATGACGAACAAAGAAGGCTGAAATTATTTTGTGATAAGCTTTCGGCAAAAAAATACCGGTGGTTGTTAAGTAATTCAGATCCAAAAAACATTGATCCGCATGATAACTTCTTTGAAAAACTATATTCAGGGGATTCGATCTTTATTGATCGGGTAAAAGCAAAACGATCAATTAATTCGAATGCATCTAAACGCGGAGAAATTTTTGAGTTGCTTATATCAAATTATAAGAAGTAACAAAGAATGATTAAATTAAATACATTTCACGCAAAGATGTATAAGATATAAAGGCGCATAGTATTTCTTTGCGGCTTTGCTCCTTGATTTTCTTTGCGTGAAAATAATAGCTTTTAAAATCCTTTCTTCTTCATCAACTCATCTAATTCTTTCCATTTTTTTCCTTTTGAAAAATTTGCAGCGTATTCTGCATCCTTTCCATTAATCAATATTTGGTACATGCCTAATCTTTTTATTCTTTTCTTAAGAACAGCAAATTCTTTATTTTCCTCTGCAACCATTCCGCCATAAATTACCGTAAACCAAATGTCAATTTCTTCTGCATCTGTTTTGTAATAATCAGCAATGGTGGTGATTAACCCGGTTACATCCTTATCTATTTCTTTGTTTGCAGGTTGATAAAATTGCAGGAAATCATCGTAAATTTTTTTGTTGCTGTATCTGTAACTAAAGTTTTTCAGAATCGTGAAATATTCCATATCGGTTGGGGCGTATTTTATTTTACCCGGTCTTGTCAGGAAAACACACCATTCGTCAAATGAACCTTTGTCGAATTCAACTAAATTTCTTTCTCTTACATTTTTAATTAATGTCGGCATGTGAATTGTAATTATACAAATCTTGATTACTTTCAATCTCTCTATTCGAAAATATAATTTTTTTTAAAACTTTAATTATGGATACAAACCGCTTAAGCGAAACTTTACGTGCAGCATTAAATGAACAAATGACTAAAGAAGCAAGCGCTTCGCAAATTTATCTTTCTTATGGTTCATGGGCAAGTTCAAACGGATATGATGGAATTTCAAATTTCCTTTTCAGGCATGCCAACGAAGAACGCTCGCACATGATGAAGATTCTTGAGTACATCCTGGAGCGTGGGGCAAAAGTACATGTAGACGCTATTCCGGCCCCGCCGGATGATCCTAAAAATGTACAGGATTGTTTTGAAAAAATATTCGGGCATGAGGTTGATAACACCAAAGGCATTTACAAGATTACTAAAATGAGTCTTAATGAAGAAGATTGGGCAACATGGAATTTTATGCAATGGTTTGTAAAAGAACAAACAGAAGAAGAGACCATGGTTATGAATATGCTGGATAAATTAAAAATTGCGGGCGGTGAAAAAGCAACCGGTGAATCTTTGTATTCGCTCGACAGGGATATGAAGTCAACTCCCGATGATGCAGAGCTTGCACAGGATAAAACGGTAGAAAATCCCTGATTACGAAGTTTAAAATGGTCTCGAAGCGTTTATGCCAAAGCGTTAGCAATTGGAATTCTAATTATTTTAATTCAAGCCACGCCCTGCCATGGTAATAATTTTTATTGAGAGAGTCTAAAACTTTTGTGGTATCTGCTAGTGGAAGGTTGAAGGGCTCAGCAACCTTATACGTTATAGAATCGTGAGTGTACATAATTACCTTTTTTCCGAAACTTTTTAATTTTTCAAACCTCGCCATAGCGATATTTTTATCTGTTGTTGTTTTCAAAACTATTTTGAATGCAAAAGTGTCTGCCGGGTTGGTTTGGGATAATTTAAGACTATCCATTAGTTTTTGTGCAGCAGCCAGTGAATCGCCTTGTTTTATTAAAGCTGCGGAATCTACAACGGGAACAATACTTTCAGATGGAGTCTCCTGCTCGGCATTGTTTTTATTAAATATATAATGCCACGCCGCCCATGCGCCAACACCCAACACTAATATAACAAGAGTTAGAACAAGGGCTCTTTTACCACTGTTATTTCCAGGGTGTTTTTGATAATCATTAAACAAATTTTCTTCGTGCTTTTCTGCACCGTCATCTTCTATCCTTGCTTTTGGCGCTTCAACTTTTTGTATAAGCGGGCCGGGCTTAAATTCCAGTTCACCATTTGATAACTTTTCAAGAGTACCGAGATTTTGAATAGTAAAAGGCTTCCCGATATTTAAAAATTGTCTGCCTAAAGTTAAAAATGAGTCGAGGTCTGCGGAAGCGAGCGGTTTTATTTTCTTGGTATTAACAACAATAAAATCAACAAGGTCTGGTTCCTCTTTTGTTTTTGGATCGTAAGTGAATGAAATTGCATCAGGAGGAATAACAACAGGTTTATCATTGTCAGTGGTGTCAGGTACAACACTGTCAATTTTAAAAGTACCAATTCCCTGGAGTGAGATTTGTTTATGTTTTAATAAATATGATACAAGAGCATGCTCAATTTTCACAGCGATATTTTTAATGAAAGCAAACCTACATGTTATTAATTGAATTCCAAAAAATGGTAAAATTATACTTAAAAACGTAAAAGTTTTTTACCGTACTATTCCTTGGTAAATTTGCTATATGCTTACAGAACATGAAATGCGCTTTATGCGGTATTGGGAAGCTAACAGGGAAAAGAAAAAGCACTTTTCATCAATGCTTGCCGGTGGGTTGCCCGTAGGATTGATTTTTTCACTGCCTGTTTTGTTAGCGGTTATTTTTCACGGCTGGTATAAATCCATGGTATATATTTCCGATGCGCAATTATTTGTGGTTATGATTACGGTATTGGCCATCGCGGTTTTTTATGGCACATTTCGTATGAAGTTTAAATGGGAACAAAACGAACAACTATATAAAGAGTTAAAATTGAGGCAGAGCGCCGATGATGCAGCACATTAATAATTATAATGCTCTTATTTTGCAAATAAAAATTATTAATGATGACAAAAGTATTCACAGGAATAATCCTGTTTGCGATTTTTATGACGGGTTGCATTAAAGGAGATAATAAATGCGGCTACAAGGATTCAAATGTAATAGTACCTGCCGCCGAAATCCAGTCTTTGCAGGATTCTTTGAGTGTGCATCAAATCGTAGCCACGCAAAGCACGCTTGGCTTTTTTTATACAATTACTGCTCCCGGAAGCGGAACGGGTATTTCCAATCTTTGTTCTGTAATAACTGCAAACTATAAAGGAAGTTTTTTTAACGGGCATGTTTTTGATTCTACTGCAACCGGGCAATCAGCAAATCTTCAATTGGGACAGTTCATTGTCGGATGGCAAAAAGCAATTCCACTACTAAGCAAAGGAGGAAGTATAACGCTATACCTGCCGCCTTCATTAGGTTATGGAGCAGCGCCGGCTACTGATGCACAAGGCAACGTTGTTATTCCTGCTAATTCGTATTTGATATTTAATATTAACATTACCGACATTCAATAAATTTTTAAAATTATTATAAGGGCCTTGATGATTTTCATCAAGGCTTTTTTGTTTTTACAATGATAATAGTAACAAAAAAAACCTGTTGGCTTTTGCATAACTTTACTACAATAAATTATTCTATTTGAGCCACGAAGCAATCTCGGTATTTGATATGTTCAAAATAGGAGTAGGGCCCTCAAGCAGCCATACGCTTGGTCCGTGGCGTGCCGCCAGGCTCTTTTTAAATTCTCTTCAAAATAAAAATTTATTACATAAAGTACGCAGCCTTGAAGTTTTACTGTATGGATCTCTTGCTAAAACAGGCAAAGGACACGGGACCGATATTGCAGTGCAACTTGGTTTAAGTGGTGAAGACCCAGTTACATTTGACGTGAATATGATTGATGCAAAAATCAATGATATTAAGGCAATGAAAAAATTAATTTTAAGCGGGAAGTATGAAATTGATTTTGAGCCTGAAGAAGACATAGAATTTTTAATTACTGAAACGTTGCCATATCATCCAAACGCACTTACGTTTTTAGCTGTCCTGGAAAATGACGATCACATTGCTGAAACGTATTACTCGGTTGGTGGCGGTTTTGTGCACAAAGAGGGTGAACAACCAGCGGGTGATTCCGAAGTGACATTGCCATTTCCGATAAATGATGCAGATGATCTTTTGCATTGGTGCATGAAAACCGGCATGGCTATTAGTGAAGTTGTAATGGAAAATGAAAATACTTGGCGCAGTGAAAATGAAACCCGAACAAGATTATTAAATATCTGGGCAGTAATGAAGCAAAGTATTTTTAAGGGCTGCCATACACACGGCATACTTCCCGGCGGATTAAATGTAAAAAGACGGGCTGCAACTTTAAATAAAAAATTACTAAAAGAAAAAGAGTACACTGATTTTGATTCGTGGATAAAAGTAATAAAAGGAGGAGGCAACGATTTCAAATATATTTTAGATTGGGTAAGTTGTTTTGCACTTGCGGTTAATGAAGAAAATGCAGCTTTTGGCCGCGTGGTTACCGCACCAACTAACGGTGCTGCGGGTGTGGTACCCGCAGTTCTTACCTATTATATTATTTTCTGTGAAGGCAATGATGATAATAAAATTTTGCAATTTTTATTAACGGCATCAGAAGTGGGAAGCATTTTTAAAAAAGGTGCAACAATATCTGCGGCCATGGGTGGCTGCCAGGCAGAAATTGGTGTGTCATCTTCTATGGCAGCAGCAGCACTTACTGAATCTATGGGCGGTACGCAACGGCAGGCGCTGATGGCTGCAGAAATTGCTATGGAACATCATTTGGGAATGACTTGTGATCCAATAAACGGCCTTGTACAAATTCCCTGTATTGAAAGAAACACGATGGGTGCGATAAAAGCTATAACTGCCTGTCAGCTTGCATTACAAAGCGCTCCTGATTATGCGAAAGTAAGTCTTGATAATGTAATAAAAACAATGTGGAATACTGCAATGGACATGAATAACAAATACAAAGAAACGTCTGATGGAGGTTTGGCTGTTAATGTTCCATTAAGCTTGAGTGAGTGCTAACAGGCACGTTTAAACGCCGTATTTTCTTTTGATATCGCGGTCTGTTTCCCTTTCTTTTATCGTTTCTCTTTTATCAAAAATCTTTTTTCCCTTTCCCAATCCTATTTCCATTTTTGCAAAACCATTTTCGGAAATAAAAATTTTTAAAGGAATAATGGTGTATCCTTTTTCTTTTATTTTATTCTCAAGCTTGCGCAATTCTTTTTTTTGCAACAATAATTTTCGCTCCTGCATTGGTTCATGGTTATGAATATTTCCAAAGCTATATTCAGAAATGTGAAGGCTTTTTACAAATAATTCGCCCTTAAAAAAAACGCAGTAGCTATCGTTAAAGCTTGCTTTGCCCGCCCGCAACGATTTTATTTCAGTTCCGGTCAATACAATTCCTGCAATATATTTTGCTTCAATGTTGTATTCATAATATGCCTTTCGGTTGCTTAAATCCATAGTAAAAAATGATAGCGGGATTTTAATAGTCATTAGTCATTCAGTCATTGGTCATTAAATCAGTCTTTTTAAGCGACGATTGACGATTGACTTATTGACGATTGACCATTGCATATCAACAAATGATCATCTAATTTCTAAAAAGTATTAATAATTGTGAAAGCTTTTCCTTCAATTCTTTTCTGGATACAATAAAATCGAGGAAGCCATGTTCTAATAAAAATTCACTACGTTGAAAACCGGGGGGAAGATCTTTTTTAATGGTTTCTTTTATAACACGTGGCCCCGCAAACCCAATCAGCGCACCGGGTTCAGCCATTATGATGTCGCCAAGCATTGCAAACGAAGCCGTAGTTCCCCCAAATGTAGGATCGGTGCAAAGAGAGATGTAAGGAATTTTTGCATCAGACATTTTAGATAAGCCGCCGGAAGTTTTAGCCAATTGCATTAATGAAAAAGCGCTTTCCATCATTCGCGCGCCACCGCTTTTATTGATGATCATAAAGGGAATTTTATGTTCAATGCAGTAATCACACGCTCTTACAATTTTTTCGCCCATTACACTTCCCATGCTTCCGCCAATAAATTCAAAATCCATACACGCAATTACAAAATCCATTTCATTTAATTTGCCATGAGCCACCGTAATGGAATCATGAATAGTTGATTTGGCGCGCGTTTCCCTTAGTCTTTGTTCATATGGTTTAAGATCTACAAAGTCTAAATAATCTTTTGACACTATGTTTCCGTAAAGCTCCGTGTAACTATCATTGTCAAAGAGGATTTCAAAATATTCTGCACTGCCAATGCGATGGTGGTATTCGCATTTAGGGCAAACAAATAAATTTTCTCTCAGCTCGCTTACTGTGCATGTATACCTGCATGACGGACATTTGGTCCATAACCCATCAGGCGCTTCTTTTTTATCTTTTGTAGAAGTAGTTATTCCTTTCTTAATTCTGCGAAACCACCTGCGCTTTGTTTCTTCAGTATCGCCTTCTTCACCTGCAAGGTTTGCATAAAAATCTTCTTCCTGTTTCATAAATAAAAAGTCATTAAGTCCTTGTCAATAAGTCATTATAGCTTATGATCACCTGCGTTTTTAATGACCAATTACTTAATGACTTTTAATGGGCATTTACGCTACCGTTATACTTTCATCTAAATAAACATCTTGTGTAGCTTTCAGCAATTCTATTCCATCATTCAATGGTTTTTGAAAAGCTTTTCTACCCATGATTAATCCCATTCCGCCAGCACGCTTATTGATTACTGCTGTTGCAACTGCTTCCTGCAAATCAGAAGCACCCATGCTTTCACCCCCACTATTGATAAGCCCGATTCGGCCACTATAACAATTTAAAACCTGGTAACGACAAAGATCAATCGGGTGATCTGTTGTTAATTCAGAATAAACAAGCTTTGATGTTTTTCCAAATTTTATCGCATTGTAGCCGCCATTGTTTATGGCCATTTTTTGCTTTATAATATCAGCTTGCAAAGTTACGCCAAGATGATTTGCCTGTCCTGTTAAATCAGCTGATAATCCGTAATCGGTATCACCTACTTTAAAAGCATTGTTACGAAGATAGCACCACAAAATAGTACACATACCTAATTCGTGCGCCTGCTCAAAAGCTTCGGAAATTTCTTTTAATTGCCTGGTACTTTCCTGGCTGCCCCAATACACTGTTGCTCCAATACCAACCGCGCCTATATCATAAGCGCTTTTTACAGTTCCAAACAAAGTCTGATCATATTTATTTGGATAGCTTAATAATTCGTTGTGATTTATTTTTACGATGAAAGGAATTTTATGTGCATATTTTCTGCTTACAATTCCTAAAACACCAAATGTAGACGCTACGCCATTGCAACCACCTTCAATTGCAAGCTTTACAATATTTTCCGGATCAAAATAAATAGGGTTGGGAGCAAAAGATGCGCCGGCGCTGTGCTCAATTCCCTGGTCAACGGGAAAGATAGAACAGAAGCCGCTATTAGCTAATCGTCCATGACCCATTAACATTTGAAGGCTTTGCACCACGCGATTGTTGCGGTTGCTGTTTACAAAAATATTATCAATATAATCCGGTGAAGGAAGTGTAAGACTTGATTTATCAATTTTGCATTTGTGCGTTAATAAATCTTCCGCTTTGTCGCCCAATAAGTCAGTAATTTTTTTTGAAGCCATGAATATTTTTTTTAGATGTATGCAAACCTACATGAATTTGAGAAAAAACAAAACTAATTGGTTTACCCGCTTATTTTAAGATAAAATTCATCAAAATACCTTGCAGCTTCCAACAACCGGCTTCCATACCAGCTAAACATTTCTCCATCTGCTAAAACTATTTTTGTTGCGGGGATTTGAATTTGTATTTCCTGTAAATGCTTTTCTTTAAAAGGGTAGGGCTCAGACGAAAGAATGATGAGCTCGCAGCCGGTTTCCTTTATTTCATCAATAGAAATTTCAGGGTAACGTTTTCTGGAATAAAAAATATTTTCCAAACCGCAATATTGCATCATGTCATTTATGAAAGTATCGCCGCCAATTGCCATGTAAGGTTTTTTCCAGATTAAATAGGTTGCTTTAATTTTTCTTTTCGCATGAAACAAATCGGTAAGCTTTTTAAATTTTATTTGAATATCGCCAGCTATTTTAAAGGCTTGTTTTTTTCTTCCGGTTAATATTCCAATGTTTTTGATCATAGTCAATGCGTCAGCAAGATTGTTTACATCAGTAACAAACACATCATAACTTTTGGCAAGTTCTTGGATTTGATCCCTTACATTTTCTTCTTTATTTGCGATTATTAAATCCGGTTTAATAAAATGAACTGTATCAACTTTTACACTTTTTGTTCCACCTAGTCTTTGTTTATTCTTATACCACTTCGCCGGATGAACACAAAACTTTGTAATGCCCGCTACTTCGTTTTCAAGATCCAAATTGTAAAGTAATTCGGTTATGGAAGGAACGAGTGAAATTATCCTGGAATAAGTATGAGTTGGAGAAATATTTTGCAGATCAATAATCATAGCAGCCTGCAAGATATTGGTAAAATAAAAAACTTCTGCAACCACTGATAAATCAGGACTACAGAAGTAAAATTTTTGTCTGCATTTTGCAAGACTCCTTGGGACCTTTCCAGTAAAAATTAATTTACTGGTTTCAGTTAGGCTTTCTAAGGATTAGATTTTGGTTGTTCTTTTCGGGTTTTGGCTTTTCACGGATTCTTGATGGCTTTCATAAGGATGAATCTGTTTTACTTTGAAAAGGTATTGGAAAAGTATTCAAAGCAGTTCGGTATTTCGGACTCTTTATTAAAGAGATGATATTAAAAAAAATAGAAGTTGACTGATACTGGATTTTGATTTTTTCAGGAACTTGGATAGATTCTGTTTTGTTTTTCTATTGGATATTTGGATATTTTTTGATTAATGCTTACATCAACATCAATCAACTTCTGAGACAAAGATATATGGGCCTGAATATGCAGGCAATAGAGATATTGCTCAATTTTGTATGTTAGGTATTTACCGGTTTAGTCGTACATAAACTATTCCCTTTATGGAAAGATTACAGTTTCGCAATTCGTAAATATACTTTTTTGTTCTATAAAATATACAAATAACAGTTGAAATTGATTTGGTTGATAGTGATTTATAAAAAACATGCCGAAAAAAATTAAAATTGAAAAACTGCAAAAAACTTTCCATTCCATAGAATCGTTCAGTCCCGCTTATGTACCAAATCCTGCCATTTACTATTTAGTAAATCCGGAAAGAACTAAAACGATTATTTTTATACTAAGTAAGAACCGTAATCAATATCTTTTGAAAAATTAATTCTTCCTGCTACAAACCGAACTACATCTCCTGATCTATACTCTACTCATTTAGAAAAGTTTCATTGCTAATCCTATCTTTTTTCGGCGGTATTAATATTATTTTTTAAACGTCTATGCAAATTATCAATAGATCGAAAACTTAAAATAAATTATATGAAAAAAATAATCTTCTGCCTTGCACTTATATTACCATGCTGCATGTTTGCACAAATAGGTATTAAAGCAGGCTTAAACTTTGCGAACGTTACAAAAGCATCTTCTATTAATAACAGCAGTAAAACAGGCTTTCATGCGGGAATATTTCTTTCGCCCCCTTCAAAAATTTTAGGCTTCAGAACTGAACTAACCTATTCAAAACAAGGGTATGATTATAAATCCGATTCAAATACTAACAATGTAAATCTTGAATATATAATGTCATCCAATCTTATGACGATCAACATTACAAAATATTTTCAAATACAATTTGGTACGCAGACAGCATATTTATTAAATGCCAAAGTAGACAGCAGCACCAACGGAGGAGCCGCAAATCCTTATAGTGCGTTATTAAATTATTATAATCGTTTTGATTATGGTTTTGCAGGCGGCATTGAAATACATCCTGTAAGTGGATTGTTAGTAGGAGGCCGTGTAAATATTAGTTTGGGCAAATTATATAAAAGCGCTGAAAGTGGCCAGGCGCCTTCATTTTCAGATGTGGATGCAAAAAATAATGTATTTCAATTATTTGCCGGCTGGCGATTTGGAAAACTAAAACCTAATAAGCCCTCACGTAAATAAAAAATATAGAAAGGTGTTTTATTTCGCAAGGCTTTGAATAATATCATACTTGGTTACAATGTGATAATTCCCGCTTTCATCTTTGCTTAAAACGGCGCCGCTTTGCTTGGAAATAAGATTACTTAATTTTTCAACAGGCGTATCAAAAGCAACCATAGGATATTCTTTTTCCATCACTGATTCTACTTTCTGTTCTTTTATTTCAGGGTCAGATAATATTTTATTGAACAAGCCTCCTTCACTTAATGAACCAACAATACCTTCACCATTAACAACCGGAATATTTTCAATATCATACTTGCGCATTATTTCAATAGCTTCTGCAACAGTTTGCCCGGGTTTTACAGTAACAAGTTTTTTTGTGCCACGCCCCGATACAAGATCTTTAAAAGTTTTTACTTCGAGGAAACCTCTTTCCATCATCCATTGATCATTATAAATTTTTGCAACATACCTGCTGCCATGATCATGAAAAATACAGACTACTACGTCGTCTTTTTTTAGGCTGCCTTTTAATTGCAGTAAGCCTTGCAGGCAGCTGCCCGCACTATATCCACAAAATATTCCTTCTTCTTTTGCAATGCGGCGAGCCATTACAGCTCCATCTTTATCAGTTACTTTTTCAAAAGCATCAATGTATTTCATATCATAATTTGCCGGAACAAAGTCTTCACCGAATCCTTCACTTATGTAAGGATAAACTTCAGTTTCATCGATTTCGCCGGTATCAAAAAATTTCTTTAGTAATGATCCATAGCTATCAATTGCCCACACTTTTATGTCAGGATTTTTTTCTTTTAAATATTTGCCCGTTCCTACAATAGTTCCACCTGTTCCTGTTGCCACAACAAGGTGTGTAATTTTTCCTTCCGTTTGTTCCCATATTTCCGGGCCGGTTTGCTCATAATGTGTAAGCCTGTTTGCAAGATTGTCGTATTGATTTACATACCATGAATTGGGAACTTCTTTTGCAAGTCTTCTGGAAACAGAATAATAAGATCGCGGATCTTCGGGTTCAACATTGGTGGGGCAAACAATTACTTCGGCGCCGACCGCTTTTAAAATATCTGCTTTTTCTTTTGATTGTTTTTCTGTTGTTGTAAAAATGCATTTATATCCTTTTATACAGGCTGCCAATGCAAGACCCATTCCTGTATTACCTGATGTGCCTTCTATGATAGTTCCGCCAGGTTTTATCTTTCCTTCTTTTTCTGCTACTTCAAGCATCTTCACCGCCATCCTGTCTTTAATTGAGTTACCGGGATTAAAATATTCCACTTTAGCCAACACGGTGCATGGAAGATCTTTTGTAACCTTATTTAATTTTATGAGCGGCGTGTTTCCAATCGTCTCTAAAATATTATTCTTCCACATAAAAATAATTTTGTTGTAAAGTTAAAAAATTTGCAGCAGAGGATTTATTTGCCCGAATACACTGACGAGTTTTTAGTTATTATTTCCAACGCTTTTTTTACAGTCTCATCACCGGGATTATTTACTTCGTATAAACCTTCCGTTCGCCATATTTGCCTTGCGGTAAATAATTTTATTTGCCGGGCAACAATTGCTTTTTCTTTGTCGCTGCCAAGCGAAATATCTATAGAGTCCCTGGATGCATAGTTTTTAAAGTTTTCAAGAGTTGTTGTATCCACGGAAAATTTTTCTTCAAACTCTTTTGGCGTTTTATAAGAATTAAATTTCTGCTCGTTATCAAGATAATTTTTATAAACAAAATCATTAAACGTTCCTTTAAAAAATGCCTCACCAAGTTCTTTGCTAAACGCGAGTGAATCGTACGCTACAAAAACATCGGGCGTTATGCCGCCTCCACCATATACCAATTTACCGGAACCCGTTTTATATTCTTTTTCATTGGTATGTTTTATTGAATCGGCATAGCTCATCTCGCCATCGTGAAACCGGTTCATAAGATCTTTATTATATGCTTCTACACCTTCTTTGTACGATTTTTGAATGCTTCTCCCCAATGGAGTGTAGTATCTCGCAACAGTAAGACGCAGCCCTGACCCATCACTTAGCTCAAACTGCTGCTGCACCAGGCCCTTTCCAAAAGTGCGTCTACCCACAACCGTTGCCCTGTCCCAATCCTGCAATGCACCAATTAAAATCTCACTGGCAGAAGCTGTTCCTTCATTCGCCAAAACTACCAGCTTGCCTTTTTCAAAAATGCCTTCTTTGCTGCAACGATATTCTTTTTTGGGTGAATGCTCACCTTCTGTATAGGTTATCAATTTATCGCCACTTAAAAATTCATCAGCAATGTTGGTAGCTTCAGTAAGCACGCCGCCGCCATTATCTCTTAGATCGAGAATCATGCTTTTCATTCCTTTCTTTTGCAAATCGCCGGTAGCCTGCATAAACTCATCATAAGTAGTTTCTGAAAATTTATTTAGCCTGATATAGCCTATGGTGTCTGCAATCATATAAGATGCATCAAGACTGTAAAGCGGTATCATTCCCCGCGTGATGCTTATTTGTTTTTGAATTCCTTTTCTTAGAATAAGTATTTGCACTTTACTTCCGCTCGAGCCACGCAATAAATTTTTTATTTTTTCTGCAGTGATATGTATTCCGGCAATTGCAGAATCTCCGGCTTTTAAAAATTTATCCCCGACTTGTAAACCCGCTTTATCAGATGGGCCGCCCGGAAGAACATTTAATACATTTATAGTATCGTTAAAAATATTGAATTCGATTCCTATGCCATAAAACTTTCCCTCTATGTCTTCGTTTACCTGTTGCAATTCTTCTGCAGGCATGTAAACAGAATGGGGATCTAATTTTGCGAGCATTGCCTGTATAGCAACATCACCTAATGAATCTTCATTTTCTTTATCAACGTATTCTCTCTTTATTAAATCCATAACTTCCTGCACAGGACGTGGCCTTTCCGTAAAGAAAATTCCTGTGTTAGGCATATTTCCTTTTATCCTGTAACCAATAAACATTCCTGCAACCATGCAAAAACTTAAAATGAGAGGAAGCCAGACCTGTAATTTTTTATTACGCATACTATCTTAATTAGCTAATTTTATTTTTATGATTGCAATTTCCTTAATAAACGCGAGATAAACATGCCAACCATCAAATTGATAGCAGACAGCGGTTCTACGAAAACAGAATGGTGTCTTTTGAAAGGTAATACAAAAAACATTTTTACCTCACAGGGGATGAGCCCGTATTTTATTGGCGGGCAACAAATGGAAAATATAATAAGACTTGAAGTGCTGCCTTCAATAAA
>JBEPVC010000013.1:0-14436 GCA_041691235.1 Chitinophagaceae bacterium | reverse complement strand
GCTTAAATTAAAAACTAATGAAAACAGATGAACCACTTTGGGAAATTTTTATAAGAAGCAAGCAGGGGCTTGATCATAAACATGTTGGCAGCCTTCATGCTGCTGATGCACAAATGGCAATTGAAAATGCTCGTGATGTTTACACACGACGCATGGAAGGCGTAAGCATTTGGGTTGTTGAATCAAAAAATATTCATTCCACTAATCCCGATGAATCAGCAAGCCTTTATGATCCTGCTAATGATAAAGTTTACCGGCATCCTACTTTTTATAATTTACCGGATGAATTGAAACACATGTAATTCATGGAAGATAATTTATTTAATTATACACTTCATCTTGCTGACAATAGTCTTATCATGGGCCATCGTCTAAGCGAGTGGACAGGCCACGGCCCAATGCTTGAACAGGACATTGCCATTAGTAACATTGCATTGGATCTTATAGGGCAATCAAGAAATTTTTATCAATATGCCGCAACATTAAAGGAGAACTGTACAGAAGATACACTTGCCTATTTAAGAGATGCCCGCGAATTTAAAAATCTTTTAATCGCTGAAATACCAAATGGCGATTGGGCAAAAACAATTTTGAAATTG
Source organism: Chitinophagaceae bacterium (assembly GCA_041691235.1). Taxonomy (GTDB): domain Bacteria; phylum Bacteroidota; class Bacteroidia; order Chitinophagales; family Chitinophagaceae; genus Ginsengibacter. Next base: position 13,837 of record JBEPVC010000013.1, on the reverse strand, counting down.
TTTTTCATCAGCTCTTATCAATTCATTTTTTATCAAAAATTAATTTATTCTTCTGATAGACAATTAGCGGCCATTGCAGAGAAATCTCTCAAAGAAGTAACATATCATGTAAGATGGAGTGGTGAGTGGGTAATACGCATGGGAGACGGCACAGATGAGAGCCGTAAAAGAATGGGAAACGCTATAGAAGAATTATGGTCTTTCACAGGAGAGATGTTTGGGTCAACAGGTTATGAGAAAGAATTGGCGAAAGAACAGGTAGGCGTTTACGTTAGTGAAATAAAAAGCGACTGGGAGAATAAAATAAAATCTGTTTTTGAAGAAGCAAAACTTCCTTATCCCGATGGCGAAAATATATGGATGCAAACAGGAGGTAAATCCGGGGTACATACAGAACATCTTGGATTTCTGCTGGCTGAAATGCAGTTTTTACAAAGGGCTTACCCGGGCTGCGAATGGTAGATAACAATGGAAAAAATAAACGAAAATATTACAACTTCTGAAATTTGGAAACTAATGGAAGAAGTTTATGATCCAGAGATTCCGGTATTGTCTGTTGTGGATTTAGGTATTGTAAGAGATATAAAAGTTAACCAAAATACAATAGAGGTTTTCATAACACCAACGTATAGTGGCTGTCCTGCAATGGATGTAATCGCCCTGAATATAAGAATGGCTCTTTTGCAAAATGGATTTGAAAACATTAAAATCACTCAACAGCTTTCACCTGCCTGGACAACAGACTGGATGACTGAAAGCGGAAAAGAAAAATTAAAGGCTTATGGAATTGCTCCCCCGGTCGGAAAAAGTCTTGACAAAAAATATTTGGAAGAGTTAAAAGTAGAATGCCCTCAATGCCATTCTTCGAACACAAAACTTATCAGCCAGTTTGGATCAACACCTTGCAAGGCATTATATCAATGTAGGGATTGTAAAGAGCCCTTTGATTATTTTAAATGCCATTAGAATATACTTGTGGAATTAAGATTTTAGATTTGCATGCATTCCCATTATGTCTTCCATTACATTCAATATAAAAAATTCAATTGCGTACATCACGTTAAACCGGCCGGAAAAATACAATGCCTTCAACCGGGAAATGGCTTTGGCATTGCAAACCGCATTGAATGAATGCGGCAGTTCAAACATCAGATCTGTTTATATAACCGGAAGTGGAAAAGCATTTTCAGCCGGCCAGGACCTATCCGAAGTTACTGACCTCGAAGGACCGGGGATGAAAAAAATACTTGCTGAACATTACAATCCAATTATCCGCAAAATAAGAAGCCTGGAAAAGCCTGTAGTAGCAGCTGTTAACGGAGTTGCGGCCGGTGCTGGTGCTAATATTGCATTGTGTTGTGATATTGTTGTGGCTTCACAATCTGCTACATTCATACAAGCCTTTAGTAAAATTGGATTAATACCGGATAGTGGTGGAACTTATTTTTTACCGCGTCTAATTGGATTGCAAAAAGCAACCGCGTTTATGATGCTTGGCGATAAAATTTCTGCAGAAGAAGCAGAAAGAATTGGTATGATCTATAAATGTTATCCTGATGATATTTTTCTAAAAGAAGCAGAAAACATAGCAATGACACTGGCTGCTTTACCTACTAAAGGTCTCGCATATACGAAGCTGGCACTTAATAAGTCAATGGAGCATTCTTTGGAACAACAATTACAAATTGAAGATGATCTTCAGCAAAAAGCTGCAGTTACAAAAGATTTTGCCGAAGGTGTCGCTTCTTTCCTGGAAAAAAGAAAACCAAATTTCATAGGGGAATAAAAATATTTCAAAATGGAAAATGATTTGTTTGCAAGTGAAGTTGTAAAGCACATGTTGAAAGAAGATCTTTTCAGCCAGTGGCTTGGTATAGAAATAATAGAAATAAAAACAGGCTATAGCAAACTTAAAATGATTGTTCGCAGTGAGATGATAAACGGGCTGGGAGTTGTTCATGGTGGCATTGCATTTTCATTGGCAGATACTTCCTTTGCATTCGCCTGCAACAACAGAAACAATTTGTCTGTTGCGCAGGATACCTCCATAAATTTTATAAAGCCGGTTCATGTAAATGATGTATTGATTGCAGAAGCCATTGAAATGCACAATGGCAAATCAACGGGGTTATACCACATAACTATTACCAATCAAAACTATCATACTGTTGCATTGTTTAAAGGAACTTGTTTTAGAACAGGAAAAAAATTAATCTGACATAACAATTCATTTTAATAATCATAAATAAAAATATATGAAAAAGTTAATACTGCTTTTTTTCTGTTCATGCCCGTTATTTTTATTTCAGCTGGATGCACAAACAATTCAGCAACCTGTAACAAAAAAGGGTGCAAAAATTTTTACTGAACATGGTAATACAAGAACTGATGATTATTACTGGCTTAATAATCCTGGTGATTCAAATGTTATCAATCATTTGAAAGAAGAAAATTTATACGTCACTGCTTATATGAAGCATACTGAGGCTTTGCAAAAAAAATTGTATAATGAAATAATTGCACGCATACCAGGAAAAGATGAATCATTACCTGTAAAACAAAATGGCTACTGGTATTATACCAGGTATGAAGAAGGAAACCAGTATCCTTTTTATTCAAGAAAAAAAAGTACTACTTCCGCACCTGAAAATATTATTTTAAACGTTCCTGCCCTGGCAAAAAATCACCAGATATATTTAGTACGCGGATGGGCTGTAAGTAGCAATAATCAACAATTGGTATATGGTATAGATACTACCGGGGGAAGGCGTTCAACTTTATATTTTAAAAATTTATTGAATGGACAACTCTTAACTGATATTATCAGTAACACCTCTGGCAATTGTGTATGGGCCAATGATAATAAAACAATTTATTATGCTTTAAACGATAATACAGTAAGGGCATACAAAGTGATGATGCATACTTTAGGAACTGATGTAAAAACCGATAAAGAAATTTATACAGAAAATGATAGTACGTATGAGGTGAGCCTTTCAAAATCGAAAAATGACAAATACATTTTTATACATTCTACAAGTACCAATACTGATGAAGACCGTTATCTTGATCCCAACAATCCAGATGCTTTACCGGTATTAATACAGCCACGTACCAACGATGTAGAATATAATACGGATTATTATGAAGGAGATGTTTTTCATATTTATACTAATAAGGACGCAAAAAATTTCAAGCTGGTATCTGCACCTGTAAGTAATCCTTCAATAGAAAACTGGAAAGATGTAATACCGGCAAATGACAAAGCATACCTGGAGAAAACAGAGGTTTTAAAAGATTATTATTTAGCACAAACAAAAGAAAACGGGTTAGCCCAAGTAAAAATATTTGATCGGAAAAATAATAAATGGAAATATGTAAATTTTGGCGAGGAAGATTACGTAGCTCAAATATACATGGCCACTGATGATTATACATCAGATAGCATGCGATATTATTTTACTTCACTAAAAACCCCGGGAAGTGAGTATTTGTATAATTTAAAAACGAGTGAAAAAAAATTATTAAAGCGTGAAAAAGTTGGAGGAAATTATAACCCTGGTTTATATGAAACAAAAAGGATTTGGTCAACATCATCAGATGGTACAAAAGTTCCCGTTTCAATAGTGTATCGGAAAGATAAATTTAAACAGGACGGAAATAACCCATTGCTTTTATATGCCTATGGTTCTTACGGATACAGTGTTGATCCTGATTTTTATTCAGCTGCAATCAGCTTATTAGACAGGGGAATAACTTATGCCATTGCACATATTCGCGGGGGGCAGGAAATGGGTCGTGATTGGTTTGAGCATGGAAGATTGTTACACAAGAAAAATACATTTGCTGATTTTGTAGATGCTGCACAGTTTCTGGTAAATGAAAAATATACATCGGCTGACAAGTTATTTGCCAATGGCGGAAGCGCAGGTGGCATGCTTATGGGCGCTATTACAAACATGCGCCCGGATCTTTTTCGTGGCGTAATTGCTGAAGTTCCATGGATGGATGTGATAACCGATATGTACAATCCGGATCTTCCGCTTACTACCCTGGAATATGATCAATGGGGAGATCCAAATAAAAAAGAATATTATGATTATCTCTTAACATGGTCGCCGTTAGATAATGTGAAGCCGGCAAAATATCCTGCAATTTTAGCAACGGGCGGATTAAATGATACACAGGTTCCTTTTTTCTCGCCTGCAAAATGGGTAGCAAAAGTGCGTGAAAATAATCTCGGCAATAATCCTGTTTTGTTTAAGGTAAATATGGGCTCCGGTCACAGCGGGGAATCCGGCAGGTATGCAAGACAAAAATTAACTGCATTAAAATTTGCGTTTATCCTCGATCAGTTAAGTCATAAAAATTAAATACAATGGCTTGCTATGAATTTAAAGGGATTAAGCCTGTTATACACGCATCTTCTTTCATTCACCCGCTTGCGGCTGTAACAGGGAATGTCGTTATCGGCAAAAATGTTTATATAGGACCGGGTGCTGCTATTCGCGGAGATTTTGGAAAAATAATTATTGAGAATGGTTGTAATGTGCAGGAGAATTGTATCATTCACATGTTTCCGGGCGTTACGGTTTTATTAAAAGAAAATGCACACATTGGGCATGGAGCAATTATTCATGGAGCAACTATTGGAAAAAATTGTTTGATTGGAATGAATGCAGTTGTCATGGACAATGTTGAGCTTGGAGACGAATGTATAATAGGTGCATTGAGTTTTGTAAAGGCTGGTGAAAAAATTCCTTCAAGAAGTTTGCTTGCAGGTAATCTTGCAAAAATTATAAAACAGGTAAGTGACGAAATGTTGAAATGGAAAACGGAGGGAACAAAAATTTATCAGCATCTTGCTGCAGATATGCAAAAGGAATGGAAAGAATGTGAGCCGCTAAGAAAAATTTCTGAGCAAAAAAATAAGAATGAAATAAAATATAAAACGTGGAATGAAACGAAAAAGTAATCAATTACCGTTCATCCTTCCATATAACTTTTGGGTCTTTAGCTTCGGCAGAAAAATCCAAAAGAGTTCCGTCACCTTTTCCGGTAAATCCGCCATCAGGATGGCCCAACAAATTACAATTATCATCAAGTAAACTGCTGTATTGATCGCAACATTGCGGTGGAATATAAAATACTTTTTTATCGTGATAGATATATTGCACTACAGATTGTGGCGGATTTCCCTTCGGTTCATTTTTAAATGAATTTATTATTTGCTGTATGCATGGCGGCGCTGTTTTTAAAATATTTTTTGTACATGAAAAAGAACCAAGGGATAAAATCAAAAAAAAGTATTTCATGTTTTCAAAAGTTTTTGGATATAGTTATTTATAGCTGACAGCAATTCTTGCAAAATCGTTGCATCCTATAAATCCAGATATTATTTGTCCGGCAGTTTCTTGTTTTCTTTAAAAAACAATTGCTTAAAAATCTTTGCGATCTTTGCTCTCAATGGAAAAGTCAAACTTTATTGATTACATAAGAATATTTTGTAAAAGCGGGCACGGCGGCGCAGGCTGTAAACATTTTATGCGAAACAAATTAACCGCAATGGGTGGACCTGACGGTGGTGATGGTGGAAGAGGTGCTCATATTATTATGCGTGGAAATAAAAATTTATGGACACTATTGCACTTAAGATATTTTAAAAATGTATTGGCAGAGAATGGAGAAAATGGAAGTAAAAATAATTCTACGGGCCGAGATGGAAAAGATATTATTATAGAAGTACCGCTTGGAACGATCGCAATAAATGAAGAAACAAATAAAAAGGAAGCTGAAATTTTAGAGGATGGCCAGGAAATTATTTTGGTAAAAGGGGGCCGTGGCGGATTGGGTAATTCTAATTTTGCAACACCTACAAACCAGGCTCCCGAACATGCGCAACCTGGCGAGCCGGGCTCAGAAGGATGGCGTATATTAGAATTAAAGGTCTTGGCTGATGTAGGCCTGGTGGGTTTTCCCAACGCTGGGAAATCAACATTACTTTCTGTTATTACAGCAGCAAAGCCAAAGATCGCGGATTATGCATTTACCACATTAACGCCTCAGCTCGGTATGGTTGAGTACCGGGATCATAAAAGCTTTTGTGTTGCCGACTTGCCTGGAATTATTGAAGGCGCTGCCGAAGGCAAGGGATTGGGATTTCGTTTCCTGAGACATATAGAACGTAATCCTGTATTACTATTTTTAATTCCGGCTGATAGTAAAGATCACCGCGAAGAATTTGAAATTTTGAAAAATGAATTGAAAGAATATAATCCTGAATTGCTTGATAAAAAATTCGTAATTGCTATAAGCAAAAGCGATATGCTTGACGATGAATTAAAAGATGCAATAAAAAATGAATTGCCTTCCGAAATACCAAATCTTTTTATTTCTTCAATAACAAACCAGGGACTTATGCAATTAAAAGATTTGCTATGGGCTACTTTAAATTAAAAAACTTATTGCGGATGAAGAACAAAATTTATTTTCGACAAATATTTTATGACACGTAAGTTTCTTTTTTTTATCAACCCTATTTCAGGCACAAAAGATAAGTTGCAGCTTGAAAAAAAGATCATAAAAAAATGTGCGGATAAGAATCTTTCTTATAAAATTCTTTTTACTTCAGAAGATGGCGATTATTCTTTTTTAAGAGAAAAAATTGAAGAAGAAAATATAACAGATATTATAATTTGCGGGGGAGATGGGAGCCTACGACCTGTAATAGCATCGTTATTAAATGTAAAAGTAAATGTTGGAATTATTCCTGCAGGCTCAGGTAACGGTCTTGCCTTTACTGCTAAAATTTCCAAATCGTTCGACAAGGCTTTTGAAATAATTTGGCAGGGTAAATCTGACTATGTAGATGCATTTTTAATCAACGGCCAGCTAAGCTGCATGCTGTGTGGCATTGGGCTCGATGCAAAAATTGCCTATGATTTTTCTCAGCAAAAAAAACGCGGATTAAATACATACCTCAAACAATCATTTAAAAATTTTCTATCTGCATCTACGTATCCTTTTGAAATAAAAACAGGAAATGCTACTTTTAAAGTGGATGCTTTTTTTATGTGTATCGCCAACAGTAATCAATTTGGCAACAACTTTACCATTGCGCCCAAGGCAAGTCTTTGCGATGGCTTACTTGATATTATTGTAGTAAAAAAAATGAGCAAGGCAAGAATTGTCTGGTCTGTATTAAAACAAATGAAAAGTGGAAAAATAAGCAGCCAGGAAGGAAAAAATTTTCACGAAAAAAACATTCTTTATTTTCAAACAAATAAATTAAAAATCAAAAACCCGAAGATGGCGCCGCTGCATATTGACGGTGATCACACTAATACTTATAAAGAATTTGACATTGAAATATTGCCTGCTGCTTTCAGGCTTATACAACCTTAATGTTGCATATATCCCTCAACCTCTTTAAAGGCCTCAACATTATTTTTTCTTTGCAAAGATGAGAACACTTCCTTTTTTTCCCGCGCGGTTAAATGAAAGTTAAGGGTAGCTCCGAGATCTTCTTGTTCCGGAATATACATAAACGCCACCCGATGAAAGTTACTGTCTAAAAAATTTTGCGCATAGGTAATCTCGTCGTCCTGGAAATAATCCTGCAGCTTAAACCAGTTGTTTTGTAACATAGTAAAAGGCTTGGTAATAATACCTGTAATATCGCCATTCTCAAAAGTATTATCCCAGCTTCCTTTTTGTCTTGATCTAACTTGTATAATCAGCACTCCACGTGTATTCGCTTTTATCCAGTTCTTAAAGACATTTAAAAACCGCAATGATGTTTCCTGTCCATAGTTATCTCTAAGGCCTGCATCCATTACATCAATTACAGGATTGGAAGGCAACCAAACATTTGGCAATACATAAGGATAAGTTGCGTTCATTCTTAATGCCGTAAGCATGCGAAGGTTCATTGGATTTTCATCTTTAAACATTGCAGCAAAATCTACGGCGTCAGGACCATTCATTTCTGTTGTACTGTCAGAATATTGCGCCTGCATCATAAAGCTCAACGGCTGGGTAGATATCATAAGCTTTTTTAGATCCCTGCTTATAACGGAATTTAAAATGAGCAAAGGGATGTTGGCCTTACTTTCATCTTCTTTATAAAAGCCAATATTTTTGTCAAGAAGTTTATGGGTGTTAACATTAAATTTTTCCTCGAAGGCATAGCCCCTGTCTTTAACATAACGGTAAGGCCCAACCGAAAATTTTTGCGCCGGAGATAAAAGATCCCGGGCAATCATTGAAGAAAGTACGGGGTTCAATAAATCTTTTGAAATATCATTCACATATTTTTTATTTTGAAGATTTATATTCACACCGTTTGACCTTAGTCTTGCAAGCTCTCTAAAATAAGCAGCCGCAAACATTCCGCCCGATGCGCCACTCATCAGGACGGTTTCTTTCATAATTGTGCCACCACTTATGCTATCAAGTTCCTCTAATACATTCATTGCAAAGCTTGCACTTCTTATACCGCCCCCACTAAAATTAAAAACAATCATTAACGGTTTTTCTTCATTTTGTTTTGTCTTCCACCGGTTAAGAATACCGAGCATATTATTTTCATCCTGCTCAATTTTTGCAGGTGTATTTAAAGCTTCCAGGCTTTCACGTGAATATTCGGGCCTCAATTTATTAGTGTAATCAAGACCGAAAGCCTTATTACGAGGATCGATAACATCATATTTGTATAACAGGTTAAATACAATAAAAAGAAAAATCACAAACAATATGCTCCAGCTTCGCAGAAAATAAGTAAGAGCGCCTATTACTGCAATAAGTAAAGCAAAGAGTATAAGAATGCTTGCAGCCGCAGGAACCTGGAAAATTTTATGATCAAGAAAAAACCCAATCAATATCATAAAAGAAAAAGCAATCAGTATCGTAATCATTGCAGAAAAGTGATGCCTTTTAAAAATGGTATCAAGAAATTCCTGGCCATAATGCGCAACATTTCTTGCTCTTTTTAAACGGAGCCGGTTGGTTAAATAATAACCCACCGGTAATCCAAAACTATTTTCTACATACAAGGCTTCATGTTTTTCCAATTTTTTATCCGCATCGAATTTCGAAAGGTGTGGTTCAAATGTTCTGATTATTCTTTTGTCTGCTGTAAAAAAATAAGCGAACGAAACAGAGATTATCAACAGGAAGCCTCCAAAAAAACCTAACGCAATGCCAACAAAACTAATTAATGGAATAAGTTCCATTTTTCTATCAAAATGAATTGCCTCAAAAAAGTAAACAATTAAAAAACAAATGGGAATGATTGAGTTATTGACACAATATTTTAGAAACGGTTTTGTAGTAGTGGCCAAAAAACGAAAGCGCATGCTATGCAATATAAAAGTTGTAATGTTCCAGCTCATTATAAAAACCGCAGTAGCCATTCCGGTAATTGCGGCGCCGCCGGCATTTACGTTTCCCAAATATTCAGGAGCAAGAAACAATGCATTTGCTCCGAATAATTTCATAAAGTTTCCGGAAATGGTTAAAAATAAAATGAACCAGAAAATAAGAAGCACCTGGAACTTCCTGAAATGAAGCAACACCAACTGAATTGGAAATGAGTAATAAAAATGTCGGATAAATGTTTTCATAACCGGAATTAAGTACTCCAATTTCTCTGTAAAGATGGAGGTCTTACGATATATAACATAAAAACCATCGTCACCATGAATAATATGGCTACTAATTGATGGGCAACGCCAAACCAGACAATGTTATTGCCGTAAGGCGATAATATTACAGTCAATATACCCAGAATTATTTGCATGGAAATTAACATGGCCGGTAAAAATTTTGTTTTGCTGAACAATAAACTTCCATTTATTTTTCTTGCTTTATACCACCAAATAAAAACCAATACTAAAAGAATATATGCTATACCACGGTGAATAAATTGCACTGCAATTTTATTATCGAGAAAATTTTCCCATCTCGGTGATAAGTTGTTTATCGGGATCCATCGTCCATTAATTTTAGGCCACGTAGGCGCCGCTGTTGCCGCATGAAGGCCGGCCATAAAAGCTCCGTAAATTAATTGCAGGAACAATACGCATAAAATTATAACCGTTGTTTTTCTGAGGCCTGTATTAAAAGTTATAGAACTTTTTGAAATTGATAAGCTAAGCGCAAACCATAAAGTATAACAGAGCAATAGAAGAGCTGCGATAAAATGTGTCGCCAATTGAATGTGTCCAACAAATAATTTTTCTGGGACCAACCCGCTTTTTACCATTATCCAGCCGATAGCTCCCTGCATAATCCCCAAAAGAAATAATATAATAAAAGGCATTATCATACCGGGCTTAAATTGTTTCCTTATCAAAAAATAAAAGAAGCCAATTAAAAACACCATCCCCATTAATCTTGCCCATGTACGATGAAACCATTCCCAGAAAAAAATAAATTTGAAATCACTCAATGAAAAATCTGCGTGGATATAGCGAAACTGATCGGTATGTTTATATTTTTCAAATTCTGTCATCCACTGAGCAATGTTTAAGGGAGGAAGCGCTCCTGTAATTGGATTCCATTCTGTAATGCTTAAACCTGATTCCGTTAAACGTGTTATGCCGCCCAATAAAATTTGAATCACCAGCATAATTACACCTGCAAAAAGCCAGCGCGCAATATTCTTGTCAGATTTTTTTTGCAAGTCTGCATCCATACTACTTTTTTCTTTCTGATACAAAGTTAACCCTGCAAAAGCAGAGATATACATAAGAAAAGATTTGGGCATTACTTTAGTAAATATTTTTTTCAAATCAGATATCTATACTCATTGTTGAAAAAATTTTATGTCTTAGTGAAAATCCTCTTTTATTTTTGATATGTAATGCTGCTTCCGTTTTTTCATAACAAATTTTTTGAGGCCGGTCTTGACGAGGCCGGACGAGGATGCTTCGCCGGGCCTGTATACGCAGCGGCTGTAATTTTGCCCAAAGATTTTTATCATCCTTCTTTGAACGATTCCAAACAACTAACCCGGGAAGAGCGTGATCAGCTGCGGCCGCTTATTGAAAAAGAAAGTATTGCTTATGCAGTGGCAAGTGTAGATAATGAAGAAATCGATCAAATTAATATTTTACAGGCATCTTATAAAGCAATGCATCTCGCGCTGGATAAATTGAAAAGCAACCCCGATATTTTATTAATTGACGGCAACAGGTTTAAGCAATACAAAGAAATGCCTCACCATTGCGTTATAAAAGGCGACGGTATGTACGCATCCATTGCGGCAGCGAGTGTTCTTGCAAAAACTTATCGAGATGAATACATGCTGCACATACACGATGAACACGATATGTATGCATGGAATACCAACAAGGGCTACGGAACCCGCGAGCACAGAAGAGCTATTAAAGAATACGGCCTATGCTGTTATCATCGAAAAAGTTTCAATATTTTCAGAGTCCCGCTGATAGAAGAAGACTTGCTGGAATTAAATTAAAGACTTCTCACTACAATTAAATCAACATCCTTTTTTTATTTGATTAAACCCCGGCGCACATCGCCAGTCATATATCACGTATCAAAAATTTTAAACAATTAAATCAGTATCATGAAATCAAAAATTTTATTAGCGCTTATTATAGCACTGGGTTTTGGAATAACATCTGCAAGCGCACAGGTTAGAAAGCATGCGGCAAATCAACATGCACGAATTCACCAGGGCGTTAAAAGCGGCGAGCTTACAAAAAATGAAGCCAAAAATTTAAGGGGCAATGAAAAAGATCTTCACCAGGATATTAAACTTGCAAAATCTGATGGAAAAATTAGTCGCGGCGAAAGAAAAATAATCAGGAAAGAAGAAAGAAAAGACAGTCGTGAAATTTATAGGAAAAAACATAACGAAAGAGAAAGACATTAAAATACGTTTGCAGTTGGTTAGTCGTAGCCCCCGTTAATTGCGGGGGTTTTTTTTCAAGCCCTCCATTCGCCAAGGCCTTGCCTTGCTATCTTCCATTCGTCCGAAGTACAATCAACAACTGTTGATGGCACAATTCCGCCGGGGCCACCGTCAATAACGTAATCAACCAGTTTTGAAAATTTTTCATAGATAATTTCAGGGCTGGTATACTCCTCTACCATTTTGCCGGGCAGCGAAGTACTTAAAATGGGGCTGTCTAATTCATTAAGAATTGAATTACATATAACGTTGTCGGGCACACGCAAACCAATCGTATCTTTTTTACTCTTTAAAATTTTAGGTACCATCTTGCTTGCGGGTAAAATAAATGTGTAAGGGCCGGGCAAATAATTCTTAAGCATACGGTACAAAGGCGTGTCAATGCTTTTAGTATAATCACTCAGGTGGCTAAGGTCACGACAAATAAAAGAAAGCTGTGCCTTTTGGGGATCTACATTTTTTATTTTACAAATACGCTCGATGGCTTTTGGATGATAAATATCACAACCCAGACCATAAATAGTATCTGTTGGATAAATGATAACGCCGCCGTCTTTCAGGCAATCAACAATTTTTCTTACGAGGCGCTCCTGCGGGTTTTGGGGATGAAGGCTTAATAACATTTTATTAAATTTGCATAAAGTTAAGAATTCAGCGATTTTTTAAATACTCTCCACAAATACCTTTCCAACCTAATGCAATTATTCTTTTACATTTGCACGCTTAATCATTTAAATAGTAAATTATCTTATGGCAATTATCGTCCTTGGTACAATGGCTTTCGATGCTATTGAAACACCTTTCGGAAAAATTGACAAAATTATTGGAGGATCAGCTACCTATGGTGCTTATGCAGCAAGTCACCTGACCCAGCCTATACAACAGATTTCAATTGTTGGTAATGATTTTCCTATAGAAGAAATGGAAGAGCTTAAAAAACGCGGTGTAACATTAACTGGTGTAGAAATTGTTCCTGATAAAAAATCTTTTTTCTGGAGCGGTAAATATCATCTTGATATGAATACCCGCGACACTTTAATTACTGACCTGAATGTTTTGGCAGATTTTGTTCCTAAGGTTCCTGAAGAATACCAGGGCTCGGAATTCCTTATGCTTGGAAATTTAATGCCGGCTTTGCAGATAAATGTGATAAACCAATTAAAAAAGAGGCCAAAGCTAATTGTGCTGGACACTATGAATTTTTGGATGGAGACAGCAATGGATGATTTGAAAAAAGTTCTGTCTATGATTGATGTTCTTATGATTAATGATAGTGAAGCGCGGCAGTTGAGTGGCGAGTTTTCGCTTGTTAAATCAGCGAGAAAAATTATTGAAATGGGTCCGCAGTTTCTTATCATCAAAAAAGGAGAACACGGTGCTTTATTGTTTCATAAGGATCATGTTTTCTTCGCTCCTGCGTTGCCGTTAGAAGAAGTATTTGACCCGACAGGAGCGGGCGACACATTTGCCGGCGGTTTTATCGGCCATCTTGCACGAACAAAAGATATCAGTTTTGAAAATATGAAAACGGCGATTATTGTAGGTTCTGCAATGGCAAGCTTCTGCGTTGAGAAATTTGGCCCACAACGTTTAAAAGAAATTACAAAAAAAGATATTGATACCCGTTTGAAGGAATTTGTAGAATTGGTAAACTTTGATATTGACTTAGTATAACGGTAAACATTAAACGAAAACATTTATTATCAGAGAATAATTTATGCTTGAAATAATTGCGCTTATTTTTTTGACGAAAGAGATTGGCAAACTTGCTAATAGCAAAGGCTTAAAGCAATCAACGTGGAAAATTTATACAGTTGTTGGCTGGATTATTTCAGAAATAACCGGTCTTATTGTGGGAGTTTTAATTTTCGGACAAGACAATCTTTTTTCCGTAGCTCT
>JBEPVC010000012.1:0-14442 GCA_041691235.1 Chitinophagaceae bacterium | reverse complement strand
ATTGCCTTTTGCCATTCACCTTTAAAATAAAATGTATCGGCAAGTGCAAGCATTTTTGCATATTCAGTTTTTGAGGTATCCGGCTTCCCGCTCGTTTTTGCAAATGATGCGATCGAGAGGGTAATAAGACAAACGGTAAATAATATTCTTTTTGACCTAAGCAAAATTGTATTATTCATAATAGAATATTTTGTAAAAATTATTTTAATAAGCATAATTATTTATCAATAACTAATTTAAGTTTATTAGTTAATAAAAGGAATTTTAATTATTGAAGCGTGAAATATTAAAAACAGAACATTGATAATACAGTGTGAAGTGTTTAAAATAATAGCAAATACGATTTTTAATTTTTGTCTAGCAAAGTTTTTTGATGACTGAATGTATTAACTTTTATTTTTTTCATCATCTTCAGCCTTTTTTATTTTAAAGCCGGGTGAAATATAATCTTCCGGCAGGTAATCGCCGGGAATGGTAGAAGTGTTGCCATCTCTCATTGCACGATAATGCGGCGACATAATTTCTATGCCTGCTTCATTGCAGCAATCCTGTATATTTTGGTGTAAGTTGGAATAAATTGTTGCCTGTTTATTGGGCTCGCGTGTGTAAGCATTTAATTGATAGGACACATAAAAATCATCAAGGCTGGTTTGCAACACGAAAGGTTTTGGATCGTTTAAAATATCCCCGGTTTTTTCGGCAGCTTGTATTAAAGCTTTGTGCATTTCTCTCCACGGTACATCATAGCCTATTGTAACTGTAGTATGTAATATCAATCCTTTTTCAAAAGCATCACTGCTGTAATTAATGGTATGGCTGCTCATTACATTAGAATTCGGTAATGAAATAATTTCATTTTTAATTGTTCTTATTCGTGTAACAAGTAAAGTTTTTTCAATAATGTCTCCGGTTAAATCTCCGATCTTTACCCGGTCTCCGATTTTAAAAGCGCGCATATATGTTAGCACCAGCCCTGCCACTACATTACTTAATGAACCGCTTGAGCCAAAAGTAAACAACACGCCTAAAAATACTGACACGCCCTGGAACACAGGACTGTTGCTACCTGGCAGGTAAGGGAAAATAACGATAAACATAAAAGCATATAACAACACCTTTATGATTTGAAATGTAGGATTTGCCCAATCCGGATAAAATCCTGGAATTCTTAATATACCTTTTTGTACTTCGTTTTTTAAAAAATGAATTCCCTTAATAACGTATCTGAAAACAAGAACAATTACAATGATGGTAAAAAGATTAGGAAGATAATTCCAAATACTTCCAAATATTTTTTTCAAAGGATTTACAAAATAAGCTATCAAAGTTTCTGCAAAACCTTTGGTCCACGGAAAAATGCTGAATAGGATTGGCAATGCAAAATAAACAGCTACAATAATTACAATCCATTTTAAAACAACATTTATAAGCAAAAGAAATTTGAGCTCCCTGTTGGCATCGAAAAGTTGATAATCCCGAATTTTAATACCTTTTATAAACTTGTTTTTCTGCGAAAGAATTTTTTTTGCATTAAACCGGAATAATTTTACAATAAAAAAAATAAGTACCCATAACACAACTATTACCAACACCGCCAGTCCTATTTCTTTAGCAATCGTTTGCCAGCTGGTCTCAGCTTTATACTTCATCACTTCATCGCCAATAATTTTTTTATATTGATTGGCTAAATTTTCTTTCGTAGTATTTTCCCATAAAGCATCGTTTTCAGAAACGCTCATAATTATAGACTCGCCGAAAACAATATCACTTGTTGTTTCTGCAGGAACAATTTTTAAGGAGTCTGCTTTAAAGAAATAATTATCAGCTAAATTTTTGATCCTGTTGGTGATGGCATCAGATCTGTCGGCCGGGTTTAAGCTTCCCAGTTTATTATAAATAGAAAACAAGCTGTCTTTAAGAAATGGAATTACAGGAAAACCTTTTACAAAATTTCGGAGCGAGTCAATCTTTTGTTTTTTTAAAGCAAGGCGCTCAGATTCCTTATTCTTCATCTGGTCAATTTCCTTGAGCAGTTCCTGTTTCTTTACATTATCAGTCGTCTTTAATGAATTAAGCTGGCTTTCCAAATCAGCCCTCTTTAATGAATCGCGAAGCCTTGCTACTTCCAGTTCCTGCAATTGTTTTGATTGTTGAAGCAAAACCTCGTTGTGTAGTGAATCAACAACTTTACGTAAAGTGTCTTTTTGTGGGAATGCAGTTAAGCAAACTAAAAGTAATAAGCAGGTAATAGAGATGGATTTAATTCTTTCGACCATAACTTTATTTTTCTTCAATTAACCGCGTTAATATCTTTTAGAAATATCTTCGATTTTTATCACGGGCTGTTTGAATTTTTTTAGCATTAAAAGGTAGGAAATTTGATGCAAACACGAATGTTTAATTTTCTTTTAAAAAATTAAAACATCGCAAGTATCGGGTCGGTGGTGGAATTTATCATTTCTATTTTTGTGTAATCAAATAAAAATTATAAGAAAATGAAAGAACAGGATACAATAAATTTTAGCAGGATTGCAGATGCAATAGATTATATAAAAAATAATTTTAAAACTCAGCCCGCATTAGATGAAGTTGCACAAAAAGTACATCTGAGTCCATACCACTTTCAGCGTTTGTTTACTGAGTGGGCAGGCACGAGCCCGAAAAAATTTCTGCAATACATAAGTGTTGAGCACGCAAAAAAAATATTGAAAGAAAGTAATGCATCTTTATTCGATGCCGCTTTTGAAACAGGGCTTTCGGGAACAGGCAGGCTGCATGATCTTTTTATGAATATTGAAGGAATGACTCCGGGCGAATATAAAAATGACGGCGAAAATCTTTTCATCAATTACAGCTTTGCAGAAAGCCCGTTTGGAAATATTTTGGTAGCGTCTACGCCTAAAGGCATTTGCCATATTGCTTTTGCAGATGATGAAGAAAAGGCTTTGCAGGTTCTGAAAAATAAATTTCCTAAAGCAACGTATAAGCAAATGCTTGACATGATTCAGCAAAATGCGTTATTCATTTTTACGCATGATTGGAAAAAACTAAATCAAATAAAGCTGCATTTACGGGGAACAGATTTTCAATTAAAAGTTTGGGAAGCTTTATTGAAAATACCAATGGGACGATTGGTTACTTATGGAAGTATTGCCAAAGAAATTGATCGCCCCACCGCATCAAGAGCAGTGGGAACAGCCATTGGCGATAATCCCGTTGCATTTTTAATTCCTTGCCACAGAGTTATTCAATCTTCAGGAATTTTTGGTGGCTATCATTGGGGAAGCACCCGCAAAGTAGCAATGATAGGCTGGGAAGCAGCAAAGACAGAAACATCAATTTAAAATTAAAAATTAAAAAAAATATGAATTTATTTGAAAATGAAATAGATGAAAATGTAAACCTTTTACCGGAAGGAGGAACGGCCAATTATTTTGGTAGAGTACTTACACACCAACAGGCGAATTATTATTTTGACTTGCTTATGAAAACTATTGAATGGAAAAATGATGAGGCAGTTATTTTCGGAAAACATATAATTACAAAAAGGAAAGTGGCGTGGTACGCTGACAACGATTTTTCTTATACCTATTCAAATATTACAAAACAAGCATTGAGATGGACGGATGAGCTATTGGAATTAAAAAAACTGGTTGAAGAAAAAACGGGAGAAACTTACAATTCATGTTTGCTGAACTTATATCATAATGGTGATGAGGGAATGGCCTGGCATAGCGATGATGAAAAGGCACTTGGAAAAAATACCGCGATAGGTTCTTTTAGCTTTGGAGCAGAACGCAAATTCTATTTCAGGCATAGGCGAACAAAAGAAACTGTTTCGCTTGTTTTAGAGCATGGAAGCTTGTTAGTGATGAAAGATGCTACACAAACAAATTGGCTGCATCGCCTGCCGCCAACAAAAAAAGTAAGGCACGCAAGAATAAATTTAACTTTTAGAACGATGGTAAATCCAGGATGAAATGTTTATTGCTAACTATGGAATTCGTTTAAGCGTTGCAGTTATATGCAAAAGAATTCCTAATTTTCATGTAAAAACTTTTCCACCGCGGCAAAGTATTCATCTTTTTGATCCAGCCATCCATAGTGCACGCAGTTATCTAAAAAAACAACGGTTGAATTTTTCAAAACTTTATGCGCTTTCATAGCAGTCTTTTCTTCAATAATATCCTGCTTGCCCTGGATGATTAAAACAGGAATGTCAAGTTTTGAAAGCTGGTTGCTGCAATCAAATTTAATTTTCTGAAGATTATTCCATACCAAACTATTTATTGCAGGATTGCCCTGGGTAAGCCTTTCAGCAATTTCAGGAATATATTTTCTATTATAAAGGTATGCAGGTGCAAGCCATTTTCCTCTTTGAAGCTTAGCGTAATAAGTAGTATCGCCTTTGTTTATAACGTTCGACCAATACTGTAAGGAGTCTGATTCTTCAGCGCTCAATTTTGCATTTATATTTTTGCTCACGTAAGATTGCAAGTCCAAATCAATGCCGCCTGAAGAAGATAAAATAAGTGATGAAACATTTTCAGGGTAAAGCGAAACATAATAGGAGGCAAGCATTCCTCCAAACGAATGGCCGAACACAGTCCATCGATTTACTTTTAAATGCTTTCTAAGGGTTTCAATATCATTCGCCATTAGCTTAATAGTAATGGTAGATTCGTCGGCTTTTTTTAAGATGGATCTTCCCGTTCCCCGCTGGTCATAAATAATAACTAAGTTATGTTGCGCTAATTCAGTCGCGAGCCCGACAAATCCGTCACTATTCATTCCCGGGCCACCGTTGATTAAAAGAATGGGAGACCCGGAACCGAATGTCCGGTAAAAAAGTTGTGAGCCATTGCTTTCTATCAATCCTTCTTTTTGTCCATAACTGGTAAAAAAAAAGATCGCGGCTAAAAAAAATATCGAAGCTTTTTTCATTAATACAAAAATTGGTTTGATACAAAAATGCAAAAATAATTTTGATATGATGGTATATTAAATGATGACCGGCATAACAAACGTGAATTTTGTATATTATTTTTATAGTGAATAAATGACTTCAAAAAAAAATCGGATATGAAACTATTTCGCCCCCTGGTTTTTATTATCTCACTTCTGCTGGTATTTAATTTTGTTTTTTGCCAGGAAAAAGAAAATAGAAAATTGCTTGTGGGTACCTGGAAGTTTTTTGGTTTGGTATTTCCCGATAAACAAGCCACTGATCAAAAAAGCGACGCTATACAAGATTTGGAAACGAATAAAGAATTGATTCTTTCTTTTGATACATATGGCCATTTCAAAGTTTACAGGATAACTGCTGATAAAAAGGATGACAGGTTTATTGCGGGTAAATTAGCACTCACACAAAACGGTAAACATCTTTCTATAGAAGGCCTGACCGGTGACATTGTTTTATTAAATAATGAGTATCTTAAGTTATCACAACCTGACAGGTCACTAATGATTTTTCACAGAACAGATTTTTTTCCAAACTAAATTGCAGGATGAATCAAAACTTAGCACATGTTGCCATAGTTGTGGATGACTATGATGAGGCCATAAAATTCTATACGAATAAAATGCATTTTATTTTAGTTGAAGATTCTAAATTGAGTGACACTAAACGTTGGGTTATCGTTAAACCTCCGGGTTCAGGAGAATGTAGCTTATTATTAGCTAAAGCTTCAAACGATGAGCAGAAAGCAAGAATCGGGAATCAAACCGGCGGAAGAGTATTTTTATTTTTGCATACAGATAATTTTAAAAAGAGATTATCAAAACTTAAAAGATGAAAAAATAAAAATTGTCAGAGAACCATCGGTTGAATTGTATGGCACAGTTGCGGTGTTTGAAGACTTATATGGAAATTTGTGGGATTTAATAGAACCCAAGAAAGCATAAAAATTTGCTAATAGTATTTTTATTTGCAACGAAAATATTTTTCTTTTCGTTTATATCTTGATACGTAATTAATAGATTTAGGCGTTAATAAAATGAGAATTAAACAATAAATATTAAGGAAAGTCCGATGCTTTACAAATAGACCTATGTTTTTGATTAAATTTGCAAATCAACCTGTTTAAAAATACGCTATCACTATACCATCATGAAAAAAATAATACTATCAGGATTTTTGTTTATGATTTCTCACATCCTATCGGCGCAGATTCAGAATCCCGTAGACTGGACAGTGAGTTCAAAAAAGATTGCAGATAAAACTTACGAGATACATTTAACAGCTACCATAAATAAAGGCTGGCATGTTTATTCACAGACTACCCCTGACGGAGGGCCTATTCCTACCAGTATCTCATTTACAAAAAATCCTTTATTGACATTGCAGGGAAAATCAAAAGAAGTAGGAAAATTGGAGCAGCATAATGAACCACTGTTTGGGGTAGACGTAAAACAATTTTCTGATAGAGTAGATTTTGTACAAGTGATAAAATTAAAAGCAGCGGTAAAAACATCAGTTGATGTTGCAGTAGAATATATGGTTTGTAACGATAAGCAATGCTTACCTCCATCTACAAAAAAGTTTTCAATAGCGCTGTAACAATGAAAAGCATTCGGCCTTAAATTTTTTTTATGACCCGCTTCACCAAACTATTTGCTTTTCTAAGTATCATTTTTTTTACAGCCGGTTCTTTAGCACAGGATTCATCAGCTGTAAAATTTTTATATAGCACACAACGGTTAAATGATAAAGAAGTGTTGCTTTCTATAAAAGCGAAAATTGCACCTGGTTTAAAATTATTTGCGCTGCAAACATCCCCGGATGAAGCATTATACTCGTCAATACAATTTGATTCTTCCGTAAAAAAATTATTGAAAGATTCTGTTTTACAAAAAGGAAGTGAACACAGAACAATAGATTCTTCTTTACAAAGCGAAGTACATTTTTTTAAAGATTCGGTTGAATGGCAACAAAGAATATTAGCATCACCAGCTGACAGTTTTTTGGTAAAAGGCGTTGTTAATTATATGTACCAACAGGCTGATAAATATGTTCCTAAAGAAGAACAATTTAAAATTTTTATTGAGCCAACAAAGAATGCAACAGCCCAAGTGGTTGCTTCAAACCCACAGGGAACAGTTGCTGCAAGATCATTGTGGTGGATATTTTTTACGGCATTTGCCGGTGGACTACTTGCATTATTAACGCCCTGCGTCTACTCTATGATACCTGTTACCGTTAGTTTCTTTACCAAGAGGAGCAAAACAAAATCTGAGGGAATAAAAAATGCAATTTCTTATTCAACTTCTATCGTTATTATTTTTACAGTATTGGGATTACTAATTACCGTAATTTTTGGCCCAACTGCTTTAAATAATCTTGCCACCAACTGGATTGCCAATCTTATATTTTTTCTTTTGTTTTTAATTTTCGGAATATCTTTTTTAGGGGCCTTCGAAATTAATTTACCATCATCGTGGTCAAATAAGGCAGATACCAAAGCAGGCACAGGAAGCTTTATAGGAATATTTTTTATGGCACTCACGCTGGTAGTAGTTTCGTTTTCATGCACAGGCCCCATCATCGGAAATTTATTGGTAATTGCTGCAAGGGGAAGTTATTGGGGCCCGCTCATTGGTATGTTTGGGTTTTCACTCGCGCTTGCATTGCCATTTGCGCTGTTTGCATTTTTCCCTGGAAAATTAAATATGTGGGGCAAAGCAGGAGGGTGGCTAAACGCAGTAAAAGTTTCATTGGGATTCTTAGAACTGGCGCTTGCATTAAAATTTTTATCGAATGCAGATTTATCCAAAGGATGGCGATTGCTTGACCGGGAGGTATTTATTTCTTTATGGATTGTAATTTTTGTTTTGTGGGGAATCTATCTTTTGGGAAAAATAAAGTTTCACCATGATGATGAATTGCCAAAAAATGATTTTGAAATCCCATATATCGGCATACCCAGATTGTTTTTTGCTATTGCAGCGTTTTCATTTGCGGTGTATATGATTCCCGGCTTGTGGGGCGCACCACTAAAGGGTATCAGCGCATTTGTTCCACCAATGGGCACGCAGGATTTTGTATCATCAGCCTATAATAATAACAATGCGGAAAGTAAAGAAGCTTCAGCAGCAGGGCTGCCAAAGCCTGAAAAATATTACGACCGGATGAAGATTTACGAACCGGATGTAGTTACAAAATATGGCATGATAACTTACTTCGATTATGCGGAAGCGTTAGGAGTTGCAAGAAAGCTGCATAAGCCATTGATGCTTGATTTTACGGGGATAAATTGCGTGAACTGCAGGAAGATGGAAGGAGAGGTTTGGAGCGACGGGGAAGTAATGAAACGGCTAAAAAATAATTTTGTAATAGTATCGCTATATGTTGATGTAAATAATGTTGACCTGCAGCAAAGCGACCAATATTATTCAAAAGCACTTGACAAGCAGGTAACAACACTCGGCGATAAAAATGCAGACCTACAGGTTTCAAAATACAATGCCAATACCCAGCCATATTATTTTTTCCTGGATGCAACCGAAAACAGGCTTGCTCCTGAAGGCTATGGATACGACCCCGACGTTGCAAAATTCATAAAATTACTGGATGGGATAAACGAAGAATATAGTAAAAGAAAATGATTAGCCTGACTGTGTATTAAATATCTTTCTCAAAGCATCATATAGATCAGGATGATTTTCTTTAAATAATAAAGGACTTGTAAAAAAATATTCGGAGGCTACGGCAAAAAATTCTGCCTTGTTAGTTGCACCATAATAATTAATATCTGATTCGCCTCGTTTAATTGCTTCAATATTTTTATTGATTAATTCCAGCCATGGAACGCTGTATTTTTTTTGCAGCAAAGCTTCAGGCAATCCATCTATATCGCCATCTTCCTTATCTAATAAATGAACAAATTCATGTATGCCGGTATTTTCTTTGCCGTTGTTATCACTAAATCCATAATGCAATGCCGGCTTCGATAGAATCATTGTTCCCTGCATAGGGCCGTTGCCTACCATGCCTAAAGTATTTTTTTCATAACCGTTGGCAAGAAATTCTTCACGGTTAAATGTGCCGGGATAAAGAAGCACCGAACGGAGATTATAATATTTCCACCCTGCGAATCCAAAAATCGGGATAATAGCGCTGGAAGCCACTAATAGCCTATCAAGGTCATCAGCATTTGTATTGATGCCATCAATGTGAACATATCCTAAAAACTCTTTTATTTTTTCTTCGAACCTCGTTTTATTTTCTTCATCAAGGTTGCGATAAAAAGAAACATGTTGTAATAATATTTCTTTATAACCGGCAACAAGATCAATCTTCTTTTTTTTCTTTTTATAAAAAATAAAAAAAGTAATGAATAAAACCAATGCAATTAAAATAATTAACGGAGCGGTTAGTGTCATTTCCCGGGAATATATTTTAACAGCGTGTTGCAAACAGTTTCTTCATCGCCATCATAATGATGGCCACCTGTTAGCTTCACACTGACAAAATTTTTTATAGTCAATTTATTTAGCGGAAAATTATTCTCATCTTCTCCAAAAATTAAAATAACTGGTTTACCGGAAATTTTATTAATGGCATCGGCTACGCTTTGATCGCCGCTGCTACCGCCGAACATATCTAATATATGAATTTCAAAATCCGTGTTTTTAGAAGGAGATAATAAACTTATGTTTTCTATTTGATCGCTGAGTTGCTTGCTTAAGTGATTATAAAAAAAAGGTGTAACATCTGCACCAAATGAATAGCCAACAAGCAAAACTTTTTTCCGGTTCCATATTTTTTGATAGGTTGTTATAATCTTTGTTACATCGGCTGCTGTTTGCTCCGGCGTTTTTTTATCCCAAAAATATTTTTTTGAATTTAAAGAGACTACAGGATATCCTTTTTCAGCAAATTTTTGAGTAAGATTTTTAGAAAAAGTATTCCAGCCACCATCGCCTGATAAATACATCACCAAGGATTTGCTGGTATCGTTTCCTGTAGTGTTTACAATGTTCAACGGCAAATCGTTTAAGCTGTTTATATTCTGAGCAAAAAGTTTGAAACCAACCAACAACATAAACGATAAAAAGAAAATTGCTTTGAGGAATTTATTCATAAGGTTATTTATTTTTTCAAAGGTACCATCACTTTATTTAATGCGGCGGGCAGCTGTACTAAATCAAAATCATTTTCATATACCAGGTATTTATTGAGCCATTGAGTGGCATATTTTTCTTTAAAATCCCTTAGCCCCTGGTAATGCTGAAAGCGCCTTATTTTTTCATAAGCGAATTTAACGACACGTTCTGCAGGGCTGACTGGCTCAGTGATTCCAGACAACGGCACGAGCCCCAGGTTTAACCATTGCAGGCCTTTGTCTTTTCCATAATTTATCAGCGAGATAATTAATGCATCCATACAACCTCCGGGGGCATCTGCTGTTTTTCTGATCATATCGTATGTGCATCCATAAGGCGTGTAATCCGGAATAATATTTAAAAAGGCAACAACCTTGTTTTCCGGGTTGGAAATAACAATTACATCCTGCTCACGAATTAATTTACTGTCAAACATTCCCTGCGAAAAAACGGATTCTTTTTTATCAAATACGGTTAACCATTCATCTGAAACATTTTTTAAATCGCTAACCAGATGTTCACTTAATGGCGCATTATGAATTTGCGTTTCAAATCCCTTCTTTGAAAGACTATTTAATGCATTTCTTAATGATTGCTTGTCTTTTCCTTTTAAAGAAAATTGCTCAATATCCATTACAGCTTCCTGTCCTATTAGTAATTTCTTTTTCTTCAGTGCTTCAAAATGATAAATGCTTTCTTCGTCTACACGGTAAAATGCCTGTTTCAATCCCATGCGCTTGCATTGCTTATCAAATTCTTTTAGCATCGATATCTTCTTTTCTTCCGCACATACCGGTTCATCCAATACTATTGCAAAACCGTTTGCAATACGGTAAGAAATGAATCCGTCTTTGCTGTCTGAGAAAAATATTAATTTGTCTTCATTCAATTTAAAATAATCAACCGACGAAGTTCCATACTGCTCTAATAATGCTTCGGCTTCTTTTACATTTGTTTTTCCATGAGATTTATTAATGTAAGGGCGAATAAAAGTATAGAAGAAAAATATCCAGGTTGCAGCACTAAGTACATTTATAGAAGTAATAAACTCCGTGCCAAACTTTGTAACAGGATGAAGCTCGTCATTTGTGAGCAATAAGAAACTTTTCACAGCATAGCTGATAGATTGCTTCCATGTAAAGTCAGCGTTGAAGTGTTTTACATCAAGAAAATAGAAACCAATAGTTTCAAAAATAACAACCGCAACAAATAAGCTAATACCCGTAACAGCGCCAATATTAATCAACGAAGGATTGCTTTTTAAGCGATATTGTTTATAAGTAAAGAGTAACACCACCATTGTAAAAAAAGCTATGGAAGCTTCCTCCCAATCCAATGCCTTGGTTAAATGTAAAACAAGGGAAAGCAGCGAAATAACAACTGCGATTATCCATGCATTGCGTAAGCCTCTTATCAACAAAGTTGCCGTAACCAACAAGAGTAATCCGAGCAATATAACGAGCAGGTTAGATGCATGAATTAAATCTGTAGGAATGTATTCTTTTAATAAATTTACGCGCTTTCTTATTGGGGGCGTAATAGCAGAAAGAATATTGATTACTCCCAATAAAAAGATTAATAACGCCGGGGCTAAACGCAGAAAAATATTTTTCCCTTTGGCTGCAAAAGCTAATAAGCCTGCTGCTAATGGTAACCAGAATTCAAATATCCTGTAAAGAATTGTTATCTCCAAAGCCTGTGCTGTGCTATATCCGAATAAGGTTAAAATATAAGTTACCGACAATTCAATTGCGCCAAGGCCGCGTAAAAATGGAGAAGTCGCTAATAAAATAACCGACACAATATAACCGATACATGCTCCCTCTATAGAAGGAGTAACACCTACCGCAAGCATTGCAATATAAAGATGTATCATTCCGCATAATTCATTTCCTACTGAAAATGATGCAGTGCGTACAAAATGCGGAATTGATAAATTGAATGAAAAAATTTCTTCAATATTTTTTTCAACTGAAGGAAAGATTTTAATTAGCAAAGCATATACCCACCCTTTTTTGCGGATTGAATAAATTATGAAAACAAGAGCAGCTAATAAAACAGCAATGCCGATAATGCCAACAACAGAATTTTTTACCTGTCTCGATTGGGTTAATGTATAAAGAATAACCGGCAAGCCTACCAGAAAAATGGAAAGCATTCCAGCAAATGCATAAATACCTGACGCCTGGTGTATTTCTTTTTTGTGAATATCAGAACGCCTCAGGCTTACAGGCATATACGCAAGTGCAGTTATACCTCCTGCAGGCAGAAACACGCTTAAGAAATTTCTTTTTAAAAATAATTCTATACCAACAAGCCAGGGAAGCCTTGCTTTAACTGCCGCAAAGCTAAAAACATACATTCCTGTTTGAAATAATATATAGACGATGGTAATAAAAACTCCGGCTGATATCCATGTAACATTTGCTTTTTTTAATGCCGGAATAATTGAGCTCAATTCATTTCGCTCCTGCCTGAAAAAATAAATTGCTACAAGAATAAAGAATACTGCAAGCACTTCTTTCAGGTGAAGCTTTTTCACCAATGATATAAATTTCTTAAAATTCATTGTAGCCATAAATAAAATCGGAAAAATAAAAATACAAAGCTAATGCAGTGTAAGGGTTAACGGATTATATTTCTTAACGGGATTAAGACACAGATAATTTAAAGTGAATTAACGTACGATTAATATCCTGCAGCAGCATCATCACCGCGGTGATCTCCAACTGCTTCAATTGTTTTATTGGGCATAACCATAATTGCATCGGTTCTGCCAATTGTTCCTCTTGCGTTTATTTTATAGCCCATTTGCTCAAGTTGCTTTACGACATTTTCATCAAAACTTCTTTCAACATAAATTTCATCGGGTAGCCATTGATGATGAAACTTGGGTTTGTTAACTGCATCTGATAATGTCATTTTAAAATCAATAAGATCAACCAAAGTTTGATAAACACTCGTGGGTATTGTAGTGCCACCCGGCGTTCCCACTACAATCCATGGCTTGTTATTTTTTAAAACTATTGTTGGCGTCATGCTGCTAAGCATTCGTTTGTTTGGTGCAATTGCATTTGCTTCGGCGCCCAATGCGCCATACATGTTCGGAACTCCGGGCTTTACACTAAAATCATCCATTTCATTGTTAAGTAAAAAACCTGCTCCTGTAACAACTGTTCTGCTTCCGTAGCCACCATTTAAAGTTGTAGTAACCGATACGGCATTACCATCTTTATCAAGCACACTGAAATGCGTTGTCTCTTCACTTTCAACATTTATCACGCCTTCATTTATGTCTTTGCTATTACCGGCTTTGCCTGGCACATAATCACTCATTCTTTTTTTAAGATATTCATCGCTCACCAAAGTTTTTACCGGAACTTTTACAAAATCAATATCACCAAGGAATTTTGCCCTGTCAGCAAATGCACGCCTTTCAACTTCCGTCATTAATTGAACTGATTCGGGTGTATCAAATTTCATGTCGCTAAGATTTTCATATCCACTCATCTTTAGCATTTGTTCAAGAATAATACCGCCGCTGCTGGGCAATGGCATCGTAATAATTGTATTTCCCTTATAGTTAAAAGCAATTGGCTTGCGATTTTTTGCCTGGTAATTTTTTAAATCTTCAAGCGTAATAATTCCTTTTCCTTTTTTCATTTCCTCAACAATAAGCTTTGCGGTTTCACCTTCATAAAATCCTTTCATACCATTGTCTCTTATTCTCTTTAATGTATTGGCAAGATCTTTTTGTATTAATGTATCTCCGGTTTTCCAGCCCGCCTCTTTTACAAAAACAGGAACAGTAGTATTTAACTTTATAAATTCGCTTTTTGTTTCATTAAGATACTGTGCTTCTGCTTCAGAAAGTACAAATCCTTTTTCAGCAAAGTCAATGGCAGGCTGTATTAATTTTTTAAAAGGAAGCTTGGCATATTTCATGCAGGCAAATAACCCGGCAACACTTCCGGGTACACCAACAGCAAGATGGCCATCCTGCGATAAGTTCATTTGTGCGTTACCGTTAGCATCAAGATACATGTCTCTCGATGCTGCTGCAGGAGCCACTTCGCGATAATCAATAGAAGTATTTTCACCGCTTTTAAGATGTATTATTGAAAAACCTCCGCCACCGATATTTCCGGCACTCGGATGAACAACAGCCAAAGCAAGTTGTGTTGCGATCGCCGCATCAACCGCGTTTCCGCCTTGCTGCAAAATATTTACACCTACCTGGCTTGCCAACGCACTAGCCGAAACTACCGCCCCGTTTTTGCAGGTAATATTTTTATTGGTTTTGTATTTATAAGGATTTATTTTCTGTTGCGCAAA
>JBEPVC010000011.1:0-14834 GCA_041691235.1 Chitinophagaceae bacterium | reverse complement strand
CCATGATGAAGGCGGTAAAAAACTGTGTTGATAAATGCGACATTTCTTTGGATGAAGCTCTAAAAATGGCAAGCCTGTATCCTGCAAAAGCTATTGGTCTTGATCATCAATTGGGGAAAATTGCGAAAGGATATAAAGCGAATTTTGTAATGATAAATAAGAACCTTGAAGTAGAGGATTGTGTCTAAAAAAATAATTTAAAGCATTTTTAATTTGCGCTTTTCTCTTTAATCATTTTCTTCACTACTTCCATTTTGCTGTCTACCCCACTGATAACATCTTTTAATACAGGGCCAACATATACATCGGGCATAACGCCGGTTCCCTTTTCACTTACATGATTGTATTGAACCAACCGAAAAAACGGGAGCCTTACTCTAAGTTTTGTGTTTGGTAATACAATATCAGGAATTAAAATTCCGGAATTGCCATACCAACCGCCGCCGGTTTCTTCTCCAACCAATGTAACATTGTTTTGGCCTTTCACGGCGTTGCAAAATAATGCGGACGCAGAAAAAGTAAGGCCGTTAGTAAGCACGTACACGTCACCGCTAAAATGATTTTTGCGTTTAGGCGTAAACGTATGTCTTTCCCAAAAACCGAAGTGATATTTTCCATCTTGCTTTTTATGCGTTACAAACAAAAGAGCTATGTTATCGAAAAAACCTGACGAAATATGGCTTGTATAAGGACTAAAGGTTTTACTGTTTGCATAAGCTGTGTCGGCTACTTTAAAAGAAGTTTTCCGCAGAAACTTTGTGAGTAACACATAATTGTTTATGTCACCGCCTCCATTGGCTCTTATATCAATTACCAAATTCCGATCCTGATCTTTTCTTAGTTTTCGAAATGATCTCCTGAAAAAAATTTTTAAATGTCCTTTGGAAAAACTATTAATTGTCATTAACGAGAAAGAAGTATCCTTTTTTAACGAACGGATATTTTCAAGTTTGTTGCTTCTGTTGAATTTTTTTTCTTTGAAAACTTCCCCGTTATTTTTTCTTTTTTCTGTACTGTCGGGGGGATTATAATAAGGAATCGATGTATTTTTTTCAATACCATTGCTATCTAAATAGCCAACATTATATGTTTTATAAAGCCCGAAAATATTACGATGAAAATAAGGAAAGCTTGAGCTAAGGCGGATGTAATTTACATTATCGCTATAGCCATCCTCAACCATATAATCAAACATGTTATTGATCATATCGCTACTGCTAATACCATTAACAGATGTAATTATTGTTCCCCGTTTTATTACTGAATCTTTTTTATTAAGATTAGCCATTACAACCATGGTGTCTTTCCATATTTTCATATAAAGCGGAAAAGAAGGAATGCGTTTACGCCGTATAAATTTATTCCACCCTTTGCTCATGCTAAAACTAGTGTGCCCGCAATGAATTGTTGAAGCGAGAGGCGCCAGTATCTTCCAGCCAAATTGAAGCTCAGTCATTGAATCGGCAATAGCGTTATAACCTGCGTTAAAAAAATAATCCATACTGTCTTTTGATGTGTACCAGTAAAGCGCAGGATGTTTTTTTTCAAGTATATTTCTAAGCAGTGTATAGTCCTGCTGCAATTCTTCTTTCGAAAATTTTTTATCAGGATTATAATTTTTTGAAACCGAGCAGGAAATAAAAAAGATAATAATAAACAGTGCTGGGAAAAGCCTCATGGTTTGCAAAAATCTGTATAAAAAATATAATCGAATGTTATAGTTTAAGAGTATTCTAGCCCGATGCCGGCAAAAGCTATTCTTGAAAGGCATTCCATCCTTGCGCAGTAAGGTTATGTTTATTGCCACCCTTGGTAACTATAATTGAGCCTTCATTCTTTTCGGCAATGTGCCCGATTATGCTAATGTTTTCATTAATTGCAAGTTTATTATAATCATCCTGGTCAACGGTAAATAATATTTCATAATCTTCGCCGCCGCTCAGTGCGCATGCTGTTGGATCCAATTCAAGTTTGTAAGCAAATTGTCTCGCTAAATCATTTACAGGAATTTTTTCTTCATACAATATGCAACCAACTTCGCTTTGTTTGCAGATGTGCAGCAATTCGCTGCTGAGGCCATCGCTTACGTCAATCATGGAAGTTGGCAAAATTTCTTCGGCTGATAAAAATTCAACAATATCTTTTCTTGCTTCCGGTTTTAAAAAGCGGCCGATAATATAATCCTGGTTTTCCAAATCGGGTTGCGAGCCTTTTGTTTCAAGAAATATTTTCTTTTCTCTTTCCAAAATTGTTAAGCCAAGAAAAGCGGCACCCAGGTCGCCACTCACACAAATAAGATCACCTTTTTTTGCTCCGCTTCTTTTTACAAATTTATCCGGTGCTACGTCACCTATTGCGGTTACACAAATAATAAATCCCTTTTGTGATGATGTTGTATCTCCGCCAACAAGATCCACATTGTATTTATCACATGCCGCGTAAACGCCGTCATAAAATTCATCCAATGCCTCTACGCTAAAGCGGTTGCTGAACGCAAGGCTCATTGTTATTTGTGTTGGAGTTGCATTCATTGCATATACATCGCTTACGTTGACAACTACACTTTTATACCCAAGATGTTTCAGCGGCGAATACATTAAATCAAAATGAATTCCTTCTACCAGCATATCTGTGGTTACTACTATTTGCTTTCCAAAATGATCGAGCACTGCGGCATCGTCGCCAATACCAAGAATGGTCGACGCATTTTTAATCTCATTGTTTTTTGTAAGATGATCTATCAAGCCAAATTCGCCGAGCGTGGATATCTCTGTTCTGCTTTCTGACATTCCTTCGGATTTTGTTTAGATTTTTAAATTAGACCTTAAGATTTTCTTCCCTGCACCCACTCCACTAATTCATCGTGCAATGACCCATTGGTAGCAATAATTCCGGGTTGGTATGGAGAATACGTATCGCCTTTTAAGTCTGTTACTTTGCCGCCAGCTTCTTCTACAATTAAAAACCCTGCAGCACTATCCCATGCATTAAGCTGGTGCTCATAAAATCCATCAAAGCGGCCAGCTGCAACCCAACATAAATCGATAGCGGCACTACCCAATCTTCTTACAGGAATTCCTTTTCTTATCAATCTTTCAAAAACCTGGAGCGGGCCGTTTGGCTGATCTAAATAAGTGTATGGAAAACCTGTAACCAGGCAACTTCTTAAAACTTCTGTTTTATTGCTTACTGTAATTTTATTACCATTAAGCGTAGCGCCTTTTCCTTTTTCAGCGAAAAAAAATTCATCCATAATTGGATTATACACTGCACCCATCAGCATTTTCTTTTTATATTCAAGCCCGATGCTTACACAACAAATCGGAATTCCATTTGCAAAATTTACCGTGCCGTCGATAGGATCAACAATCCACTTGTATTCACTTTCAGAAACAAATTCTTCCGTTTCTTCGCTTACGATTCCATGATCAGGAAATGCTTCTTTTATAACCGCAAGAATAGCTTTATCTGCTGCATGATCAGCTTCGGTAACCAAATTATTAATCCCTTCTTTATTGCTTATTTTGAAAGTACCATTAAAAAACTTTTTTAATTCCTTTGCGCCTGCTTCGGTTGCGTTGATAAGAGTTTGTTCATACATGCCGCAAAGATTATAAATGTTTAATTATTTAACCCGTTTATTTTTTGCAAAAAAGTATTGACACGATATTTAAAAAATTCTGCGATATTTAAATTCTCTCTGGCACGATTATTATTAATATTATTTAAATTTTAAAATGAACAAACTCATAAGAGCTTTAATAGCAGGTTACGGTGCAAAGAAATTAGGCGGCGGGTGCATAAGCACTATCTTAATTTTCATTATAATTTATTACGCACTTGGCACCTGCAATTCGCATCCTGTGCAAACCGTTCCCCAAAATCACTCAAGCATAAAAGCGCCGGCTCACGCTCCTGAAAAGACTTTTTATTTGAAGATAAAATAATTTAAAAAAAATTTCAGATGTTGACACCTGATAAAAATCCGAAACAGTCTTCCGCGTCTAACAAGGATGAGCATGTAAAGGAAGCACATGAACAAGCCGAAAAAGATATTGAAAAAGATCCCGATCTGAAAAATAAAAAAAGCGAAAAGGATGATCTTGATGAAGGAGAACTGGCGAAACTTGAGGGACATCCATAATCATTGGCTGCTGGCAATATGTTTATTACTCTTTTCATACGAGCAATCTGGTATTGGCATTGTTTTTCGTAATGGCGGGAGAAGCAGGAATGCTTATTTTAATTTCAGCAAGCAACACTTACGTGCAAACAAATGTGGAAGAACACATGCGTGGGCGGGTAATAAGTTATTTCGTGATGGGCTTTTTTGGGGATGCAGCCTATCGGAAGTCTTATAGTAGGGCTGCTTGCCCATATAACCAGCGCCCTTTTACTTTATTGATAGAAGGCGCAGCAGTAATCGTCTCTATTCTTTTGTTTATTCCTTCATTTAAAAAAACAGGCAAGCGGGCTGAGCGAAAGGAGAAGCGTCTTAAAAAATCATCTGCTAAATCTATGCCTTCATAAGAAAACATAGAGCGAAGAAAATCAAAGAAAGTTTTGAAATCTTAATCACTATGAAGCATTCTTAAAACCTGGTTTAGCAAAATAATTCCAGACTTTATTCAATCTCGTTTTTAAAGGTGGCGACGATAAATTAGTGCAGAATAAACTTTTTAATTCATGAATCTGCCCCGCCCTTATCCATCCATCAGCTCCTGCGAACCAAACAAGCGTGTCTTTGCTTATCGATTTTAGTTTCAGTTGTGTTAACGAAAGTGGCCCTATCTCCTGTTCTCCTTCCAGGATAAAATAATTTGTCATAAATTTTTAATTGTGATTTCAGAGAAAAATCTCTATAGAACGCGCAGGAGATAAATATTATTTTCTAATTGTAAAACTTCCGGGATAAATGCTGGAGGTCAGATTTAGCAATCACCAACTTTTTTTAAACTAAAATTTTTTCTCTACCCTGGTGCGTCCTTCTTCCGCAGCTGCAGATTTTTCGCGATTAGCTTTCAGATTTTTGTTTCCGAAATTATGCGTAAAGATGAGCGAAAACGTGCGTGGAACAAATTGAAAATTTCCATGAGTAACCAAATTTTGCTCGGGAAAATTATTAGAAATTTTTACAACAAGGGTGTTAAAAACATCGCTGATTTTAAAAGTAAACTTGCTTTTATTATCCTTCAGTTTTTTCTGAACTCCTATGTTCAGTGCGCCTATTGCCTTTGCTACAGATGTTCCGAAAATGCTTCCGGATCTATAATACCCTTGTGCCTCTACGCTAAAGTCTTTTGGCAATGTAAAAGTTTGTGTACTGTTTATCGTTAAATTTTCCTGCTCTACTGTAAAGGGCTTACTATTAAAAATGGCATTAACCCGCTGCCAGCGCCCGATTATATTGTTTTGCATATTCCACCAATTTGTTACAGTAAATGGCATGGCAATGTTTAAGGCAATAGTTTTTAGACTAGGCAAATTTTGCGAGATAAGATATTCCTTGTTTATTACTGAATCAACACTTGTTTGAAAACTTGCAATGTAATTTTTCTCGTTGTTGTAGGAAGCTGAAAATAAAAACTGTTTTAATAACCATGTAACACTTACTGAGTTGCTTATTGAAGGTTGCAATTCAGAGTTTCCGGAAATAAAAGTATTGGGATCTAAGAACAAAACAAATGGCGCCAAATCATTAAACGTAGGCCTGGTAATACGCTGGGTATACGAAACATTAACAGCGTTGTTATCATTGAATTTATGAGTTGCAAAAAAAGATGGGAAAAATTTTCCGTAATGCTTGTCAATTATATCTTCATGCATTGGCATCCCGAGGTTGGTATTTGTGTATTCATACCTTAGCCCCAATTTCATACTATTCTTTTCATCTATTGTTACATTAAGCGAAGAATATGCAGCCGGAATATCTTCCCTTAGCCGATAGCTGGTAGTAAGATTATTATCCGGGATCCATTGACCAAGCACAAATTTGCTCACTGATACATCATTGGTAAATCCGTAGCTTGATGCTTTTACTCCTGCATCTATACTCAGGTTATCATTTAGCTTGTTGCTGTATTCAAGACTGCCTACAAAAATATTTATAACAGTAACCTTACCGCTATTGGTCTGTTGATTATAAAGAGAATCGCCGGTTCCCGAATAATATGTATTTGAATAATTGTTTGGGTTATTATTGCGATAACTATCATAGTCTACTTCAAAACTTATTTTTTCCCGGTGGTTAGTGTGCAATAAGTTAAGGCTGCCTCCGCATTTACTCCAGTGATCCAGGTCCTGGTTATTTACCTTTATTAAAGTATCCAGCTGCCGGTTTATAAAGATATCATTGGTATTGTCAGCATGCATTCTGAAGGCATCATCATAAGCAGAAATTTCAGCACCAACGGTTGTCTTCGCAGTAACCTGGTAATCGAATCCTAACCTTCCGTTATAATTTGTAGTAACAGGATCTCTGTCAGATACTGTATTGCTTTCAGTAACTTTTGAATTATAATTCACTTTACGGTAAAAACTAAAAGTTTGCCTTGCTTCAATTCTTGAAAAAGAAATATCGCCATTAAAGTTTATTTTCCCATTTCGGTGATTAAAGTTGATGCCAGTCAGTGTGGTAGCACCCCTTCCGTAACCTATTGTTGCCGAATAGGAGCCATTGGTGCCAAACGATGGGTCATCAACAAGCACAATATTTATAAAACCTGCATTACCTTCTGCGTCCAAATTTGCAGGCGGCGTTGTAATAAGTTCTATTTTTTCTACGTTAGCAGAATTCATTCCTGAAAGAAGCTGCAATATTGCTGAGAAAGGCATGTGATTTATTTTCCCATTTATCATTACTACTACACCATTCTTTCCACTCATAGTAATAACATTATTTTGCCTGTCAACTATTACTCCTGGCGATCGTTCAAGAATATCCAGCACTGTAGAGCCAACCGCCGTTATACTATTCCTTACATTTATTATCATTCGATCGATTTTCTGCTCAAACAAAGGCTTTGTTATTGTAACCGAAACAGCGCTTAGTTCAGTGCTATTTTCTGCGAGGGTAATCGTACCTACTTCCACATTCTCTCCATTGCTGTTTATAATAAATTCAGGTGTGTACACCTGCGTGTAGCCAGTATAAGTGGACGTTATTAAATATTTACCTGTACGCTTGCTGTCAAAAATATACGAACCCGACGCGGATGTCACAAAGCCTTTGACCAGACTCGAGTCCTCAGCATTTAATAGTAAGACGTTAGCATTAGCCAGCGCATTTCCGGCACCATCGATAACTTTGCCCCTGATTTTTGATTGCGCAATAGTGTTTGTGTTTTTCAGGCACAATAATAGGGTTATGGCCAGCAAGAGATTACATTGATGTCTTTTCTCAAAAACAAATATTTTGAAAAGCATGCGTTTCATTTAGTACAATACAAAATGATATTAAATACCCGGGAATAGCGTTAGCAATGTTTTGGCACTAAATATCGATAGCGGTAAAGATAACAGTTTTTATATCTTAAATAAAAGCCTGATGATTAAACCAAATTTCTTCTAAATCGTTATTACCTTTGAGCAACTTTTTGGCAATCTAAAATAGAAGAAATGAATTTTAAACTGATACTTATAAACATGCTTGTGTTTTCTGTTATTGCTGCTTCCTGCAGCAGCAACGAAAGTAACAACGCCACAACAGCAATTACAGATTCTACAAATGCGAAAATAAATGACTCTGCAAGTGTAAAGACATTTGCAATAAAAGAACAACCTGTAACATATAAGATAGATGGAAAGAATTATAAAGGCTATGTGACTTATGATTCCAGTGTAACAGGAAAACGCCCGGCAGTGCTGGTTGTACACGAGTGGTGGGGCCTTACAAATTATCCTCGCAGTCGCGCAAAACAACTTGCAGAACTTGGATATATCGCTATGGCCGTGGATATGTATGGTAATGGTGATACTGCTTCAGACCCTAAGAGAGCCCAGGAATTGGCTACTCCATATTATAAAGATCCAACCCTTGCCAAAAAAAGACTTGATGCTGCAATCAAAGTATTAAAAGGTTACCTGCAAACCGACACTTCCAAGATGGCTGCCATAGGATACTGTTATGGAGGATTTATAGTTTTAAATGCAGCTAAGCTTGGTGCAGATTTGAAAGGTGTAGTAAGCTTTCATGGAGATCTTAGCGGTGTTCCTGCAAATAAAGATTTATTAAAAGCTAAGATTCTTTTATGTCATGGTGAAGCAGACCAATTTGTAAATCCTGAAGTAGCTGCTTTTAAAAAATCTATGGATTCTGCAGGAGTTGATTATACTTTTAAAACATACCCTAATGCAACGCATGCGTTTACAAATCCAGGCGCTACTGAATTAGGCAAAAAATTCAGTATGCCAATCGAATATAATGCTGCGGCTGATTCCGCTTCGTGGAGTGACATGAAAGATTTCTTTAAGAAAATATTTTAACGTATAACCCTTTTATATTCACTTCGTGATATTTCAATATCTCCATTTGACCAGAAATATTCATGATTTATTACAACAGGTAATAATGCCCGTTAGTTTGATACACCAACTGCAGATTTATCATTGAATAAGAATTTTCTGGTTTTACCAATTGCTCACTCAAATTCACCACTTGCAGTTCCTGGCATACATCCACTCATTGCAGATAAATACCAAACTCAATAAAAATTAGATTTGGTAAAAGGCAAGCTAATTTTTTAATTGTCTATTATAGGTAACTTTAAAAAGGTTATTGCAAACCTTTCTTAAAAAATTCAGTAATATAAAATGTTGTGGGTAAAAAAAATAATAATTGTTTTTGTAAACACATTATTGATTAGCGCTGCCTTTGCGCAACAACATCCAAACAGGCATAAAATAGATAGCTTAAAAAATTTGTTACCGTCAACGCAAGCTGTCGCCAGGATAGATTGTCTTAATGCGCTGAGTGAAGAATACTGGTGGCCGCCTCGTGTTTTACCAGATTCCATTTCATGCTGGGCTAAACTTGCTTATGTTGCGGCTTCAAAAATCGATTATCCGTTAGGGTTAGCAACATCGAATATGCACCTGGGCGTAGCGGAAATTTATAGGAAAAATTTTCTTACGGCAGGAAAATATCTGAATCAGGCACTTCAAACTTTTGATAGCATCCATAATGAACTTGAATTCGGCTGGTGCAAACTGTGGCTGGGCCAAACATTGTATGCAGGAAACAATTTTACCGATGCAATTGCAAGCCTTAAAATTTCCCTGCCCATTCTTAATAAGTATGGCGACGGGGAAGGCGAAGGAAAAGCAGCAGCATGGCTAAGCTTTTTGTACGAAGCGAGGGGCGATTATGACAGTAGTTTTTATTATTGTACAAAGAGTTTGCAGATAAGGCGAAGAATGAGTGATGATGTATGCATAGCTGGGGCACTAACAAATATGGGGCATTTGTATAAAAATGCAGGTGCTTATGATGATGCTTTGGATTATTATTACCAGGGCATGCAATATGCAAATACCCATGGTTTTAACGTATATACTACTAACTGGAATAATATTCAGGAATCTATTGGAATAGTGTACCGCTTAATGGATAAACCGGATTCTTCGTTGTATTATCTTAATGAAGCATTACAAATAGATCCTGAAAACCCGGTAACAAGATTAAGCTTCGGAGAAACGCTGCTTCTTCAAAAACAACACAACGAAGCACTAAAAGTTTTCCTGGAACTTCTTGATCATTTCCGGGAAGAAAACGATCAATGGGATTTAATGCGGGTCTTACTTGATGTAGGAGGAACTTATGAAGAAAATCAAAATGCGCAGGTCGCCTTACCATATACACTTGAAGGTTTTTCAATCGCAGTGAAAGCAGATGCAAAGCCATATATGATGCAGGGATACTTGTCGCTTTCGAAAATTTACAAACAACTTCAAAAAAATGACAGTGCTTATTTCTTTATTCAACGATATATTTCTTTAAAAGATTCTATAGATAGTAAACAATTTCTATGGAGACTGACAAACTATAAAAAACACATTGATTTTAAAAAGCAACTGGAGCAGGTAACCCTGTTGGAGAAAGACAATAATATTAAAGAAGAGAAATTAAAAAATGCAGCATTATTAAAATGGGCGCTTATAATTGGCCTGCTTGTGCTTGGCATGTCAAGCGTTATTATTTATAGAAGCCTTACACTAAAAAGAAAGAATGAGAAATTAAAAAGTGAACATGAGCAGGCAATGTTGAAGCAAAGCGCTACCGAGCTTGAAATGCAGGCATTAAGAGCACAAATGAATCCACATTTTATTTTTAATTGTCTTAGCTCGATTAACCGGTTTATTCTTAAAAATGAAACAGAAGCGGCTTCTGACTATCTCACAAAATTTTCGCGTTTGATAAGAATGGTTTTAACCAACTCAAACAAAAAATTTATTACGCTTGAAGATGAACTGGATATGTTGAAATTATACTTAGATATGGAAAGATTACGATTTAAAGATTCTTTTGATTACAGCATAACTTTCACTAATTCAATTGATGCAGGCAATGTTTTTGTTCCTCCTTTATTGTTGCAGCCATTTGCAGAAAATGCTATCTGGCATGGATTAATGCATAAACAAGGGCAGGGTCATCTTGAAATAGATTTAAGCCTTGAAGATAAAACATTAACCTGCATGATTACAGATAATGGTATTGGCAGAAGCCAGTCAGCTATGTTAAAAAGTAAATCAACAGGGTCGCAAAAATCAATGGGACTTCATATTACGACAGAACGCCTGGCATTGCTTAATAAAAACATGGATAAGCAAACCCATTTTAGTTTTGAAGATATGATTGATGCTGAAGGAAATTCAGCAGGTACAAGAGTAATTCTAAAAATGCAATATAAGGATTTGATGGAATCTGTATAACAACATAAATTAATGATAACAGCAACTATTGTTGATGATGAACCTTTTTGTTGTGAGGCTTTGGCAACACTACTGGAGCGCTATTGTCCTGATGTAAAAATTCTGGATATATGCTACTCTGCTTCCGCAGCTTTACAATCTATTCGCGAACAAAAACCACAAATACTTTTTTTAGATATCGAAATGCCACACATGAATGGCTTTGAATTATTGGAAAAACTACACGTTATAGATTTCAAATTAATCTTCACTACCAGTTACGATCAATATGCCATAAAAGCTATTCGCTTTAGTGCGCTCGATTATTTATTAAAACCTATTGACCGGGAAGAATTACAAAAGGCAGTGCAAAAAGTTGTGAGCAGTACTACGCATTCATTACCTCAGCAAATTGAAATTCTTTTACAAAAACTCCATCAGCCAACGATAAGTATAAATAAAATCGCCATACCGACAATGGAAGGGCTTCAGATGATTTTTGTTGAATCGGTAATTAGTTGTGGGGCTGATAGCAATTATACACTGCTGCTTTTGAAAAATAAGCAAAAAGTGATCGCTTCACGAACACTAAAAGAAATTGAAGAAATGCTTGAAGATTATTCTTTTGCAAGAGTGCATCATTCGTGGCTTGTAAATCTTAATGAAGTAGAAAAATATGTAAAAGGAGAAGGTGGCTATTTACTTATGAGCGATGGAACAACTGTTGATGTTTCACGAAGCAGAAAAGAAATGCTCTTAAAAAGATTACAGCCTAATAAGCAATAAATAAATTATATGTTTACAAATAAAAGATTATAACGACTAATACTCTAATCAAAATAAATTCTTTCATTAACCATTACTAAAATTTAAGCAATGAAAACTTTTATCATTTTTTTATGTGCTGTATTAATAAGCACTTTTGCTCATTCGCAAGGCTGCATCATCGTTCGTAATGTTTCCGGACTTGGACAATACAATTTGACAAGCAATTCATTTTCCACATCTACATGGCAACTAAGTATAGATACCCGTTACTTCAAAGCATATCGTGATTATAGAGGAAAGGTAGATCTGAAAACACCTCCTGCAAATCAGAATGTTATTAAATCTTTCTCAACGGATATTGAGGTTACCAGGTTATTACCCAAGGGCTGGTCTCTTGAGTTAGGATTTCCAATTTCAGCAAATAGCCGTACCACAGATGGTGAACACGGTGGTCCAAATACAACAAGGCATACCACCAGCACCTTTGGTATGGGTGATCTTCATGTTACAGCTTATAAGTGGTTGTTTAAACCTTCTGAAAGAGGTAATATACAATTGGGATTGGGTATTAAATTCCCTACAGGTGATTATAAAAAACAGGGTTATTTTTACAGGAATGATACTACAAGAATATTATCTACAATTAACCCCGCAATACAGTTAGGGGATGGCGGAACCGGTATTATTACAGAATTGAATACATTTTATTTTTTAGGTTCTAAGAAAAATATCAGTCTCTATGGTGATTTTTATTACCTGATAAATCCGACAAATATAAATGGTACGCAATACACGCTGGGTAAACCACAAACAGCATTTAATATCCTGATTGGCGCATATGATGTTAGTGTGATTGATGTTTTTTCAATGCGTGCAGGAATGATTTTTGATTTTAAAAATCTGGCTTTTTCAGCAGGATTAAGAGATGAAGGAGCTCCCGTTCGTGATTTGTTTGGTAAAAGTGATGGAATACGCCGTTCCGGTTATACCTTATCAGCAGAGCCTGGTATTATTTATAAATTTAAAACTGCAAGTATTTATGCTTATGTTCCTTTTTTGCTTTCACATGAAGTAAAACAAAGTGTTCTGGACAAAGTAATAACTGATAAAACAGGAGTTTATACTTCCAGCCCAGGAGGATCAGGGGATTACCAAATATTTATTGGCGCTCAATTTCAACTTTAATTTTATACCCTTACTTACAAAAAGCACTGTCTAAACGCAGTGCTTTTTTATTACTATTTATTTACAATTCTGCAACTAAATAGTAGATAATTATAAGTACTTTTATTTTTGTCTCCTTTTAGTTTTATGCAACATCAAAGACGCCGCCTCGCTGCTATTCTCTTTACTGATATTGTAGGCTATACGGCTATAATGCAACAGGATGAGCAAAATGCCGTCGAAATTACAAAGCGATATATGAGTGTTTTAAGAGAATCTGTTTCACTATATGGCGGTGAAATCTTAAATGATTATGGGGATGGAAGCCTTTGCACATTTGCGAGCGCTACGGAAGCATTACGTTGCTCAATAAAGATGCAACAGCAATTTCAGAAAGCACCAGAAGTGCCGTTACGAATCGGTTTGCACATTGGTGAAATATTTTTTGAAGATGCAAAAGTATTGGGTGACGGAGTAAATATAGCCTCTCGCATTCAGTCATTAGGACAGGAGAATAGTATACTTTTCTCGAAGGAAATTTTCGATAAGATCCGAAATCAATCCGAATTTAAATCTGTTTTAATCGGATCTTTTGAATTTAAAAATGTAGATGAACCAATGCAGGTGTTTGCATTAGCAAACGACGGACTACGGGTTCCTGTAAAAAAAGATGTAAGCGGGAAATTAAAAGAGGTCAAAAAAAAATCGGTCAAAAAAAAATGGATTCTTATATTATCCGCAATACTTGTTTTGGCTATCGCAGCATTTTTCATAAGTAACAGTTTAAAAAATAAAAATGGCTTTACAGGAAAAGACAAATCAATTGTAGTATTACCGTTTGAAAATTATAGCAACGATCCTGAACAGGAGAATTTTATTAATGGTATCACTGAAGAAATTACTACACAGCTTGCGAAAATATCCGACATAAAAGTTATAGGAAGGACTTCTGCAGTGCTTTTTAAAAAAAGTAAAAAGCCTCTTGATCAAATTGCTGATGTGCTCGGTGTTTCTGCTTATCTTGAAGGAAGTGTGGAAACTGTAGAAGGAAAAGTTCGTATTACTGCCCAGTTAATTGATGCCAATACCCAGCAACATATTTGGGCAGATAGTTATGTACGTGATCTCACAAATATTCTTTCACTACAAAGCGAGGTTGCGCAGCAAATTGCAGGACAATTGCATGTTAAGCTTACCGATGAAGAAAAAGAAAGAATCAATAAAACGCCAACAGATAATCTAGACGCATATAAATATTATCGTAAAGGCAGGTTCTTTTGGGATCAGCGAACGAAAGAAAGTTTTGACAGCGCAGAAATTTATTATAAAAAAGCAACTGAATTAGATCCGGATTATGCGCTGGCTTATTCAGGTCTTGCAGATCTTTATATTTATCCAAACAATGGTATGTCTCAATTGGAAGCTATGCCCATTGCAAAAGTTTATGCTACTAAAGCATTTGGGTTGGATAGCACACTCAGCGAACCTTTAACAACATTAGGATTTATTCAATCCGCATTTGATTATGATTGGGCGAAATCAAAATTCACATTGAAGAGGGCTATTGCCCTCAATCCAAATTATCCTACTGCTCATTTATTTTATGGGAACCTTCTACAGTACACGCATGAAAGTACAGAACAAGGAATTAATGAGATTAAAAAAGCGCTTTCTCTTGATCCACTTTCCGTTAATCTGAATTATGTATTGGGAAGAAATTTTTATTACGCAAAAAAATACGATTCTGCATATGAGCAATTAAAAAAAACACTTGCGTTTGACCCGAATTTTAATCTTGCAAAAGGAAATCTCATTTATATTCTTTTAGAAAGAAAAAATTACCCGGAAGCACTTGAATTAATTAAACAACTTCCCAAACATTCAACCTCAAAAATAGATTATTCCCAGGGCGCTACTTTGAGTTATGCTTATGCTGTTTCCGGTGATATAGTAAGTGCAAAGAATGAACTTGATAAAACTTTAGCAGAATATCC
>JBEPVC010000010.1:0-15066 GCA_041691235.1 Chitinophagaceae bacterium | reverse complement strand
CACATTATCACATTATCACATTATCACATTATCACATTATCACATTATCACATTATCACATTAACTATGACTTTAGAAATTCTTACGCCTGAAAAAAAAATATTTAGCGGAGAAGTATATGGCGTACAGCTTCCGGGAATTGTTGGTATGTTTGAAGTGCTTGAAAAACATGCACCGCTTGTAAGTGCATTAAAAAGCGGGAAGCTCAAAATTTTGAAAGATAAAACCACGACTTCTTTATATAGTATACAAAGCGGTTTTGTAGAAGTATTGAATAACAGAACTACTGTGTTGGTGGAAGGTGCCAAAGAATTATAAAATATATTTTCAATAAGAATTTTTTTTAGACCCTGCTTTATCTGCAGGGTTTTTTATTTGGATGGTTACTCACTTCTTTTACGATACTATTTTTTTGAATGATTCAATAAATTTTTTCTAAATGTAATTTTCTCATTTATAATTTTTAAGAAAAATAGGCGCTTAAATAAAGGAGCATCCCAATCTGTTTAAGCAGCGCAGGGGCAACTTTAGAGGACTTTCTTTATATCGTTAATATTATCTGCTTCTAAAATGAAGGAAGCACAGAGTAGTGAGAGGAATAAATAATAAAAGCCCAAGCGAAATTACAGCGTGCGTTAAAAAAAATATAAGAAACGTTACAGTCAATACATACAAAGGGTAAATAAAAAATAATAAACCTGTCATCACTGAATCATAATGGTCGCTTGCTTTATCTTTTATAAAAAAATGGATTGTATAATACAATGGGAAATGCAAAAGAAATCCGGCAACCGCGGGGATAAACAAAAATATTTTTTTTAAAAGATCTTGCTGAAGATTAAAATATTTTTTTAGTTTCCCTTTATCAGATTTATCAATTTCAAACACAAGGGTTTCCAGTTCTTCTCTCAGCTTTTGATTAAACTCAA
Organism: Chitinophagaceae bacterium; assembly: GCA_041691235.1. Classification (GTDB taxonomy): domain Bacteria; phylum Bacteroidota; class Bacteroidia; order Chitinophagales; family Chitinophagaceae; genus Ginsengibacter. The sequence continues at coordinate 14,137 of JBEPVC010000010.1, read as the reverse complement.
TTAATGCTTTCCCCGATTGTAAATCTGTAGAAATATCTTCAGGGGTAATAATATTTCCAAAATTGAGTACAAGTGTTTTTCCATATTTTCTGAAATTACTATAGTTAATTCCCAAAGGCAAAACTTTTAAACGAATATTTTGTTGCCACGCAGCAATGGCCAATCGTGCAGTTCCTTTTTTAAGAGGCCTCAGGTGCCATTCATTTATGCACCTTCCTTCACTAAAAATCAGTACAATTTTATTTTGCCCAAAAAGATTTTGGCAATCAGAGAACGTATCATAATTGTTTTCCAGGTTTTCAACCCCTTCGCTTACTCTATACACCGGTAACATGTTGAAAGATGCAAGAATTTTAGCAGTAAGCTTTCCTTTAAATGCATCACCACGAGCTAAGGAGTAAACACGATTTTTAAAAAGAGTAGCTAATATAATTGCATCTAAAAATGAATTGGGATGATTGGAAGCTATCAGCAGGGGGCCCTGTAACTGCAAAATGCTTTTAATATTGATAACAATTTTGCGGCAATAGAAGTGAATGAATAATCTTGCAGGAAGTAATAAGATTTTATACAGCAAGTTGTTTTTAGTAAAAATATTTAAACTTTCTTATAGTTTTCCAAGCCACTCAATTTAGCTGAGGATCGATGGGAAAATTTATCATCATTTCATAATCCCCCCCAAGGTGTTTCAACGAGTTTTTCCAGACATCTTCGGGGTTCGTTTCGAAAATTAATTCTCGTGTAGCCTTTACTGTTAGCCAGCTTTGTTCTTTAAGCTCGTTGTTCAGTTGTCCTTCACTCCAGCCACTGTAGCCAATAAAAAAACGAATTCTTCCGCTTTCAATATCATTATTTTTAAGATTAACGAGGAGGCTTTCAAAGTTACCTCCCCAATACACATCTTTTAAAACCTCCTCACCACCATTTATAAGATTAGGGTATTGATGCAAAAAATGCAAAGCATCTCTTTGCACCGGGCCTCCCTGGTAAACAGGAAGCGACTGCATTTCCAGCTCAGGTATAAGTTCCTTGAGCGTTTTAGGAAATTTTTTATTTAGCACAAATCCAAAACTTCCCTCGTCAGTATGTTCGCATAAAAAAATGACAGTCCGGCTAAAATTCGGATCTTTTAAAAACGGATTAGCTATCAACAGAATACCTCTTTCGGGCAGAATCATAATTCTAAATTATATTTATTTATTGATAAAATATTTGATCAACTATCATATTTTAGTTAAAAGATAAGAGATAGTTAAATTTTTCAGGCAGCTCTTTTCTATTATGTTTTAGCGGTTGCTAAGTTTAAATTTGCTTTGCATGAAAAGAATTTTCCCCGTTATTACCATACTCGTTTTTATTTCTCTGCTGGGAGTGATCTTTTCGCAGGTATTATGGATAAAACAATCTGTGAAGGACAAGGAACAGCAGTTTGAGGAAAGTATTAAGATGGTAACAATTAGCGCAGGTATTGACCTTGTTGAAGAAAAAGGAAACTTATCACCATTTGACAAAAAAAAGAATGCTGAAATATTATTTCCCCTAAACGTATTTCCCTCCACAATCGCTCATAGATTTTCAAGAGAAGAAATAAGAGATCGAATTCAGAAAGCATTTGATAAAAATAATATTAAAAATGTTGATTTCGAGTTTGCTATTACCACTACTTCCATGATTGGCGATGACCTTCAATCGAAGAATTTTTTTGAAGCTTACCAGGATAGTACACACACTATAAATTTTGTTTACCCGCTTGATCCTCCTACCGGAAGTATTAGTGAAGGGCTTTCACCGCAGGAGTTACTGATAATTGTTGTGCCTCATGTAAATAATATTGTTTGGAAGCAAATGTATTGGATGGTTATAGGCGCCGTTATTTTCACCCTGATCATTTTTGCTGCGTTTTTTATTACGATTCGGGCATTGCTAAATCAAAAAAAATTAAGTGAGATAAAATCTGATTTTATAAATAACATGACACATGAATTTAAAACACCACTTGCTACAATTTCTCTTGCAGTAGATGCATTAAAAAATGAAAAAGTAATTAACGACAGAACCAAGATGGATTATTTTTCGGGTATTATTAAAGACGAAAATAAAAGAATGAATAAGCAGGTCGAGACTATACTGCAGGCGGCGTTGCTTGATAAGCAGGAAATTCAACTGAATGAAAAACCGGTGCATGCTCATGATCTTATTCATGCTGCGATAAATAATATCAATCTTCCCCTGGAAGAAAAAAAAGGAACACTGGAAGTTCACCTTGATGCAACAAATGATCTTATTATGGCAGATGAAGTTCATTTTACCAATATCATTAATAACCTTCTTGATAATGCAATAAAATATTCCAAAGAAAAGCTTAAGATAAATTTATCGTCGCAAAATGTAAATGGACATTTTAGAATTAAAATTGAAGACAACGGAATTGGCATGAATAAAGAAACTCTCAATCGCATTTTTGAAAAATTTTATAGGGCGCATACCGGAAACATTCATAACGTTAAAGGATTTGGACTTGGCCTTAGTTATGTAAAAACTATTGTAGACGCACACAAAGGAAAAATAAAAACTGAAAGTTCTTTTGGGAAAGGGAGTTGCTTCACAATTGATTTCTCTGTTATAAAATCTGCGGCTTAATTTATTTTCTTTTACTGAGTGGCACCACCAGCTTTAAGCCACTCCAAATTTCTGTAACAGCACAAACTTTTACATCTACGAGGTTGTTTTGCAAAGCGTAATTTCTTATTACATCCTCTGTGATATCTGTAATAAGACCGCTGCTTTTTTTATACCATGAAACCCAAATTATAGTTTCATTGGGGATCCTTCTAAAAATCTTCTTCATTTGTTTTTCAAAATCATTTCTTGTAATTACAAAAAGATGTATAAAGTCGGGTTTTTCATTTCTTTGACATAACAATTTCGAAATATCTTTTTTAATAAGATCATTATAATTATCCGGCGCATTAATCAATAAAACTTTTTGAAAATCTGTAATTCCTAACTTTTTAATGAGTGGAGTTTTGGAATAGCCTGCTTCATTCATAAAATAGTTTTTAACAGCCTGTACACATACAATTCACAAGTTTTGCAGTATGGTTTTCGCTTTACTTCAATAAAATTGCCTGCCATGCTAACTTTCAACCACGTTAACAAAAAGATTTTCTCAAAAGTATTGGCTAAGTGGGAAAAAGTGTTATTTTGTGGAAATTTCTTTATAAACTTATTCTAATCCATTTATAATGACAGGGTTTATAGGTGAATATGAATCTACATTAGATGCTAAAGGCCGTTTCCTTTTGCCCGGAGCATTCAAAAAGCAATTGCCTGAAACCGGAGCTGAGCCTTTTGTGTTGAACAGGGGATTTGAAAAGTGCCTGAGTTTATACACATCCAAAAGCTGGAAGCCATTATTTTCTGATCTGAACAACCTAAATGATTTTGATCCCAAAGTAAGGCAATTCAAACGGTATTTTTTAAACGGCGCTACACAGGTAAGTTTTGATAGTGCCGGAAGAATTTTAATACCTAAAAATCTTATGGAGTATGCAGGGCTTGAAAGGGATATTGTACTGGTTTCCGCAATTGATAAAATTGAGATTTGGGATAAAATAAAATACAAACAGTTCTTTGAAACTTTTTCACCTGAAGCATTCAGTGATTTAGCTAAAGAAGTAATGACAGCAGATAAAATCACAAAATCATAAGCATGCAGGAAGGCATATACCATGTGCCCGTTTTGCTTAACGAAGTGATAGAAGGTCTCAGGATTGATCCTTCAGGCATTTATGTTGATTGCACTTTTGGCGGCGGTGGACATAGCCTTGCAATTCTTCATAAACTAAATGCGGAGGGAAAATTAATCGCTTTTGACCAAGATGCTGATGCAGTTAAAAATCTTCCTGCCGATGATAGAATAATTTTTGTTCCTCACAACTTTCGGCACCTGCAACGCTTTCTTCGCTTTCATAAAATCTCCGCGGTAAATGGAATTCTTGCTGATCTCGGCGTGTCAAGCCACCAAATTAATGTAGCGGAAAGAGGATTTTCAACACGGTTTAATGCACCAATGGATATGAGAATGAGCCAGGGAGAAAAGAAAGATGCGACAAGCGTGATTAATAATTATTCTGAAGAAAAACTGCATAAGCTCTTTGAACAATACGGAGAAGTAACCAACGCCAAAACACTTGCAAAATTAATAGTGCAGTTGAGAAAAACACAATCGCTTGATACTATAAATGAATTTAAGAATGCTTTGTACCCCGTCGTAAAAGGAAATCCTGAAAAATATTTTGCACAGGTATTCCAGGCTTTGCGTATTGAAGTGAATGATGAACTTGGCGCACTAAAAGAAATGCTGCTTCAGGTGCCGGATGTGCTTGCTGAAGGAGGAAGAGTTGCAATAATTACTTTTCATTCGCTCGAAGACAGGATTTTAAAAAACTTTTTTAAGAGTGGAAGTTTTGGCGAAGAGCGACAAAGCGATGTGTTTGGTGCATCTCAAAAGAGCGATTTAAAAGTGATTACAAAAAAACCATTGACCCCCTCACCGCAGGAAATAAAAATCAATCCCAGATCAAGAAGTTCAAAATTGCGTATTGCCGAAAAAAAGTTTCAAAAATAAATATTGTAAAGACTGTTATTTTTTTAAATGGAAGAAAAACAAAACATAAAGAAGGAAAATAAAGCCAAATTATTGCGCAAAAAAGGGCGGAGGGGTTTGCTATATAACAAATGGATTGTAAAGAACATTCCCTTTTATCTTTTTGCAGCAGTGCTTGCGATATTATATATAGCAAATGGTCACTATGCTGATAAAACGATCAGGAAAATAAATTTAACTGCTGTGCATCTTAAGGAAATGGAATATGAATTTAAAACAGTAAAGCGCGATGTGATTTTCAGAAGCAAAGAAAGCGAGCTTGCAAAAGCAGTTGAGCCGTTGGGTTTAAAAGAATTGGTAGCTCCGCCTGTTAGGCTCACTGATACCTTGACAGAAAAGTAAGAAATAAAAAAGCAATTAAAAAATAAAATCACAAACATAAATCAAATACAAAACCGCACACAAAAAAAACTTTGGATGTAAAAAAAGATATATTATGGCGTGTTTATCTCTGCTTCCTATGCATTATAGTGCTGGGCGTAATTGTATTGGGAAGAGCTATTTATATACAGCGAGTACAAGGTGCTTACTGGAAAAGCATAAGTAATACGCAGCATCTGAAATACATGGACATAAATGCAGAGCGTGGAAGCATTTATAGTGAAGATGGAAATATTCTTAGCACGTCTATCCCTGTTTTTGATATATACATTGATTTTGGCGCTGATGGTCTTCGTGAAAAAAATGGCAAAAGATTTTATGAGAATCTTGATTCGCTTTCACTTTCATTGTCGACATTATTTAAGGATGCTTCCAAATTATCATACAAAAAACTTTTAGTAAGTGGTTACAAAAACAACGAAAGATATTTTCCGCTTAAAAAGAAAATTTCATTTGAAGATTACCAGGTGTTAAGAGAATTTCCTTTGGTAAGACAAGGACGCAATAAAAGCGGATTTATTATAGATGTAAGAGATAACAGGGTTAATCCCTATGTGCTTCTTGCCAACAGAACGATTGGTCTTTCGCGTGGTGACACAAGCAAAAATGTTGGACTAGAAAGGTCGTATGACAGCGTGTTGAAAGGCCAAACAGGTAGCAGGCTTATGCGGTATATGGCAGGTGCATATGTACCGGTTGATGGCGCAGAAATAGAACCTGAAAATGGAAAAGATATTATTACAACTATCGATACTTATATGCAGGACGTTGCGGAAAATGCGCTCATGAAAATGATGGTTGAAAATAATTCATTGCATGGAACATGCATTGTTATGGAAACCAACACAGGCAAAATAAAAGCAATTGCTAATTTAGGAAGAAGGCCTGATGGAGACTATATTGAAGACTACAATTATGGGCTGGGTAAAAAAACTGAACCGGGCTCTGTTTTTAAAGTGGCTACATTAATATCGCTTCTTGAAGATAAATATGTAGATACAAATAGCATTGTTGATTGCGAAGGTGGTGAAAAAACTTTTTATGGCCTTCATATAAGAGATTCACATGCCGGAACGCATGAGATAACAGTAAAAGAAGCTTTTGCCAGGTCATCAAATGTTGCATTTGCAAAACTTGCTGAGGAATACTATCATAATCAGCCACAACTTTTTTATAATCATTTGCATCATCTACGGTTAGATTCCATATCAGGAATTGATATAGTAGGGGCGGCTGTGCCGTTAATAAAAAAACCCACCAGTAAATATTGGACAAAAACAACTTTACCATTTATGGCTCATGGGTATGAAGAGCTTGTTACTCCTCTTAATCTTCTTATGGTTTACAATGCAGTTGCCAACAACGGGAAAATGATGAAGCCTTACCTCGTGAATTCTATAAATGACATGGGCATAGAAATAAAATCATTCAAGCCGCAGGTGCTGGTAGAAAAAATTTGCAGTGATGAAACACTTGGCAAGCTAAAAGCGTGTATGCTTGCCGTTATAGAAAGTGAGCATGGAACGGGGCGTTCACTTAAATCAAATGTGTACAGTTTTGCAGGCAAAACAGGCACGGCTGTAACGGCTATGGATAATCGCGGATATAATAAAGGTTCAAAAATTTACCAGTCTGCATTTATGGGATTTTTTCCGGCAGATAATCCGAAGTATAGCATCGCTGTAGTAATACAAAACGGCAGTGAATCAAAGCTTGCGTATGGTAATGTAGTGTCAGGTCCGGTGTTTAGGGAAGTTGCCGATAAAATTTATGCAGAAAAAATTGGCAGCGAATCTTTAAACAAATTGCAAAACACAAATGACAGTGGGGCTTATAAATTTTATGGACTTAAAACAGATCTTAATAAAATTCTAAACACTTTTAATTTCACTTCAACAGATTCTTCAAATGGCAGTGTATGGAAAAGTACAATTCTTGAACGGGATCATGCAGCACTCGGAACAGCACAAAATATTACGTCTTCACAAAACAAAATTCCTGATGTAACAGGGCTTGGTTTGAAAGATGCTGTGTACTTACTCGAAAATATGGGGTTAAAAGTAGCAGCGAAAGGAAAAGGAAAAGTTATTTATCAATCGTTGGCACAAAACACAGATTTTCATAAAGGGCAATCAATAAATCTTCAGTTGAATTAATGGCATCATTGCACGACATATTGTATAAAGTAAAAATTGTTTCAATAACCGGCCCAACCGTTAGCGAAATAAATAATATACAAACCGATTCACGAAAAGTAAAGCCGGGTACATGTTTTATTGCTATTAAAGGAACGCTAACTGATGGCCATGATTATATCGCAACAGCAATTGAAAGCGGTGCTTCCGTAATAATATGCGAAGTTTTGCCTGGAAAACTAAATGGAAAAGTTCAATACATCTTAGTTGAAAACAGCGCAGAAGCGGCAGGAATTATGGCGCATAATTTTTATGGACAATTAACTGAAAAAATTAAGCTTGTTGGTGTAACCGGCACAAATGGCAAAACGACAATAGCTACGTTGTTGTTTAAATTATTTACCGCGCTTGGTTATAAATGCGGACTTCTAAGTACAGTGCAAAACCAGGTTGGTGAAAAAATAATTCAGGCAACTCATACTACACCTGACGCCGTAAGCCTTAATGAACTTATTTCCGAAATGGTTAGCGCAGGTTGCTCTCATATTTTTATGGAAGTAAGCTCACATGCTATTGATCAACGTCGTGTTGCAGGGTTACATTTTTCCGGAGGAATTTTTAGCAACATAACACATGATCATTTAGATTATCACAAAACATTTGATGAATATATAAGAGTTAAGAAACAATTTTTTGATTCATTGCCTTCCTCATCATTTGCTTTAAGTAATGCAGATGATAAGCGTGGCGCTGTAATGTTACAGAATACAAAAGCGAAAAAATATTTCTACAGCCTTAAAACGCTTGCCGATTTTAAAGGAAAAATTATTGAAAATTCTTTATCAGGACTTTTCTTAACGGTGAATGATGTAGAAGTGCATTGCAGGCTCATAGGCACTTTCAATGCGTATAATTTTTTGGCTGTGTATGGCGCTGCTGTTTGCATGGGTGAAGACAAGCAAATTGTTTTGCAGCTGCTCAGCAGTCTAACGGGTGCAGAGGGAAGATTTGATTATATGAAATCAGCCAAAGAAAAAATTATTGGCATAATTGATTACGCGCATACGCCCGATGCTTTATTAAATGTATTGGCTACCATTAAAAATTTAAAACAAGGTGAAGAAAAAGTAATTACGGTTGTTGGTTGTGGAGGAAACAGGGACAAAACAAAAAGGCCTGTTATGGCTGAAGTAGCTTGTGAATATAGCGACAAAATAATTTTTACATCTGATAACCCACGCAATGAAGATGCAGCGCAAATAATAAAAGATATGGAGGAAGGTGTACCAATTATTGCAAGAAAGAAATATATCTCAATTGTTGATCGGAAGGAGGCAATTAAAACAGCAGTAAATCTTGCACAACAACAAGACATTGTTTTGATTGCCGGAAAGGGCCATGAAAAATACCAGGAAATAAATGGAGTGAAATATGATTTTGATGATAAAAAAATATTGCTTGAAATGTTTGAGCTAAATGGTAAATGAATAAATAATAAAATAATAAATGCTTTATCAGCTTTTTGAATGGTTTACTAAAAATGGAATAAAATTTCCCGGAAGCGGCTTGTTCCATTTTACCACTTTCAGGGTGTTGATAGCAGTGCTTTTATCACTTTTTATTACAACTGTATATGGTAAACGCCTGATAAGAATTCTAAAAAGAAAACAAATTGGAGAGTCTGTTCGCGAATTAGGTTTAGCCGGAGAAAAAATGAAATCGGGAACTCCAACAATGGGAGGCATCATTATTTTGTTGGGCATATTGATTCCGACTTTATTACTGGCAAATCTTGATAAAGTGTATATAAGGCTTATGTTATTATGCACAGTCTGGCTGGGCGTTATAGGGTTTGTAGATGATTATTTAAAAATAAAGGCAAAGCGTATTGCAAAAGCCAAAGGCATAGATTTTAAAAAAACGAATGCAGATGGTCTTGCAGGGAGATTTAAAATTTTCGGACAAGTAATGCTCGGAATTATAATTGGATCAACATTATATTTTAATCAAAATGTAGTAGTAAAAAGACCTCTGATAATGGATGCTAACGGTACGGTATATACGCCCCAAAGAGGTGAACATAAACTTAGCGAAGACACTATCATAACTGATGGCAAGGTGCATAGGTTTGTTACCGTTAAAACGCCAATCACAACAATTCCATTTGTAAAAACACACGAATTTAATTATGCAAGATTGCTGCCGGAAAGCTGGGAAAAATTTACTCCTGTGCTATATATTCTTATAGTAATATTTATTGTAACAGCGGTATCGAATGGTGCAAATATTACAGATGGGCTAGATGGGTTAGCCACAGGTGTAAGCGCAATAATTGGATTGGGTTTGGGTGTATTTGTTTTTGTAAGTGGCGATGTAAGAGTGGCCGATTATTTAAACATTATGTATATACCCAACCTTACAGAGCTATCAATTTTTATAGCGGCTTTTGTTGGAGCGTGTGTAGGGTTTCTTTGGTATAATGCTTACCCGGCACAGGTTTTCATGGGTGATACAGGAAGTTTAGCATTAGGTGGAATTATTGCATCGTTGGCAATTATTGTTAGAAAGGAATTATTGATACCAATTTTTTGCTTTGTGTTTTTGATAGAAAACTTAAGTGTAATGATACAGGTAGGATATTTCAAGTACACAAGAAAAAAATATGGCGAAGGAAAAAGAATTTTTTTGATGAGCCCGTTGCATCATCATTTTCAAAAATTGGGATACCACGAAAGTAAAATAGCAGTTCGCTTTTGGGTAGTTACAATTTTGTCTGTGGTGTTTGCAGTGGTAACATTAAAATTAAGATAAGTAAAAGGGAATTACAATTTCAATATTTGTCTTTATGAAAACATTTTTTTTGAAATAATTGTGTCCCTTCCAAATCCAAGGATGATCAATCTGGCCTGTTAAATTCATGCCGTTGAAAAGCCATTTTTTGTAAACATCTGTGCTAAAAAAACACAGGATGAAAGATAGAATTGTAATACTGGGTGCCGGTGAAAGCGGAGTGGGGGCAGCATTGCTGGCAAAGCAAAAAGGATATGATGTTTTTGTAAGCGATGGTTCCTTAATCAATCCTTTGTTTAAAAGTGAGCTGATAATAAGCAAGATTGATTTTGAAGAAGGGATGCACACACTTGAAAAAATTTTTAATGCCGGTGTTGTAATTAAAAGCCCTGGCATTCCTGATAAAAATGAGCTTGTAAAAGAATTGAGAAAAAGAAAGGTTGAAATAATAAGTGAAATAGAATTTGCTTACAGGCACAAGGACAACAGCAGGATTATTGGGATAACGGGCAGCAATGGAAAAACCACAACAACGGCAATGATATATCATATCTGCACGGAAGCTGAACTGAATTGCGCAATGGTTGGCAACATTGGTTATTCTTTCGCAAGGCAGGTAGCAATGGATCCGAAAGAATTATATGTTGTGGAAATAAGTTCTTTTCAGCTTGATGACATAGAAAGCTTTCGGCCTGATGTGGCGGTTTTAACCAATATCACCGAAGATCATTTAGACAGGTATGAATACAATTTTGAAAACTATATAAGAAGCAAGTTCAACATTATTAAAAATCAAACAAAAAATGATTCATTTATTTATAACGGCGATGATGAGATAACAATAAAATATTTAAACAAATTTTTAAACAAGACCAACCCATTACCCATTAGCATGAGAAACGAACTGCCCCAGGGCGCTTATATAACAAATGCAGAAATGCATTTAAAATGGAAGAAGGAAGAGATGACAATGAGTGTGGATGATTTTGCGATAAAGGGCAAACATAACCAGTACAACACGATGGCAGCGGGACTCTCGGCTCTTGTAATGGATATACGAAAAGAAAAAATAAGAGATGCCGTACAAACTTTTCAAAGCCTCGAGCATCGCATGGAAACTGTTGCAACAATAAAAGGAGTTGAATTTATAAACGATAGTAAAGCAACAAACACTAACAGTACCTGGTATGCGCTGGAGAGTATGACGAAGCCAACAATTCTTATTCTTGGTGGCGTAGACAAAGGAAATGATTATTCATTTATAAAAGATTTGGTTAAGGAAAAAGTAAAAGCAATCGTGTGTATGGGAAAAGATAATAGAAAAATTCATGAAGCCTTTGGCAAAGAAGTAGAGTTGCTAGTGAATACCGAAAGTGCAAAAGAAGCAGTACAGGCAGCATTTCATTTTGCTGATAAAGGTGATGTGGTTCTATTGTCACCTGCATGCGCCAGCTTTGATCTGTTTAAAAATTACGAGGATAGGGGCAAACAATTTAAAGAAGCCGTGAAAGATTTATAAGAATTAAGAATTAAGAACTAAAAATGAATAAAACTTTTTCTTTTGGAAACAGCTCCTCTTCTTTGGGAAAGGGCTGGGGTGAGGCCTTAAGCCGTACCAAAGGAGATAAAGTAATATGGGCTATTGTGATTTTGCTTACCATGATTAGCATTCTTGTGGTATATAGCAGCATCGGTTCACTCGCGTATAAAATGAATAAAAGCACAGAAAGTTATCTCTTTAAGCAAGTAGGTTTTATTGCTCTTGGTGTGCTCATAATTTATTTTGCACACCGGGTGAATTATACAATTTACTCCCGCGTGGCTACTATTTTATTTTTGATTTCAATTCCATTGCTTTTCTATACATTAAAATTTGGGAGCAGTATTAATGAAGCCAATCGCTGGATAAAGTTGCCTGTTATTAATATGACCTTCCAGACTTCTGATCTTGCCAAGCTTGCCCTCTTTATGTATATGAGCAGGCAATTGAGCCGCAGGCAAAATATTATTAAAGATTTTAAAAAAGGTTTTCTGCCCCTAATCGGTCCCGTTATAATAATCTGCGCGTTAATTGCGCCTGCAAATTTATCTACCGCATTGTTAATCGGAGGTATCGCGTTAATGCTCATGTTTATGGGAAGAGTAAGACTGAGGCACATTATGCTTGTCGTTGGTTCTGCGCTAATTCCACTTATTATATTGGTGTCACTAGCTACTCATTATTACGATAAAGAAACCCATACATCTAAAGATCTGCCCACTGTGTTAACCTTTGGAAGGATGTCAACCTGGGTAAAACGGGTGCAGGACTTTATGTACGCTGATAAAACAGATGCGTCGTACCAGGTGCAACAAGCAAAAATTGCAATTGCAAAAGGAGGATGGCTTGGAAGAGGTCCCGGGAAAAGTGAACAACGAAATTTTTTGCCACATCCATACAGCGATTTTATTTATGCGATTATTATAGAAGAGTATGGTCTGGTAGGAGGAGCAATTATCATTTTAATTTATCTTCTTTTTTTATTTCGAAGTATAAGAATTTTTCAACGATGTCCATATGCATTTGGAGCCTTTCTCGCAGTGGCATTAAGCTTCACGTTGGTTATACAGGCAATGGTGAATATGGCAGTGAATGTAAATATTCTTCCAACAACCGGAGTGACGCTGCCATTAGTAAGCATGGGGGGCAGCAGCCTGTGGTTTACTTGTTTTGCCATTGGAATTATTTTAAGTGTTGCCCGCAATGTTGAGCAAATGGAAGGCAAAGAAAATGCATTGGCGATCGAAGAAGAAGTGACTTCTTAATTAAAGAGAGAATGGAATATGACGAGTAATGAAAACATAAATGATAAAAATGAAGATGTTATTTCGGAAAACAAAAATAATCTCCGGGTAATAATTGCCGGAGGCGGAACAGGAGGCCATATTTTTCCGGCGTTGGCGATTGCAAATGCAATTAAAAAAATTGAACCGCAAACAGAAATTTTGTTTGTTGGGGCAAAAGGAAAAATGGAAATGGAAAAAATTCCGGAGGCAGGATATAAAATTGAAGGATTAGATATAGCGGGATTTAACAGAAGTTCTTTGATAAAAAATATTGGCTTGCCTTTTAAGCTTGCAAAAAGTTTTTTGCAGGTACGAAAGATTTTTAAGCAATTCAGGCCGGATGCAGTAGTAGGAGTTGGCGGCTATTCAACCTTTCCTGTATTGCGGTATGCGCAAACACGAAAGATTCCAACTTTTGTTCATGAAAGCAATTCGTTGCCGGGTAAAAGCAATATCATGCTTGGCAAAAGAGCAACAAAGGTTTTTGTAGCCGCCGGTGGAATGGAGAAATACTTTCCAGAAGAAAAAATTGTACTAACAGGAAACCCTGTACGCAATATTTTTTCAGAAAAAATTTCGAAGGAATATGCCCTGAATTTTTTTGGTCTGAAGCCGGGAGTGAAAACAATTTTTGTAATGGGCGGCAGCCTTGGCGCAAGAAGTATTAATGAAGTAATCGATGAAAATATTGATGACTTCAAAAAAAGTAACGTACAGCTTATTTGGCAAACAGGTAAACTATATGCAGCAAAAGCAGCAATGGCAGAAGAAGAGAGAAACGGAATTTGGACCAATGCATTTATTTCAAAAATGGAAAATGCGTATGCGGCGGCTGATATAGTGGTGGCAAGAGCGGGGGCCATGACCATTGCTGAATTATGCGTTGTTGGTAAGGCTGCGGTTTTTGTTCCTTATCCTTTTGCATCTGAAGATCACCAAACGGCAAATGCACTTGAGTTGGTAAGAAAAGATGCAGCAGTTATGGTTCGGGATTCGGATGTAAAATTAAAATTGATGGAAACAATTTTTAAACTGGTTCAGAATGAAAAGAAAATTCATGAGTTGGAAGAAAACATTTCAAGACTGGGAAATTCAAAGGCTGATGAAACAATTGCAAATGAAATTTTAAAAAACATTAAACAATAATAAATAAAAACCGCTTTCATTTTATGGAGGCTTTACATGAAAGATTATACATCCATATCACGTATTTACTTTATTGGAATCGGGGGCATAGGAATGAGCGCCCTGGCGAAATATTATTTGAGCAAAAATGCTTCTGTAAGTGGTTACGATAAAACCGTAACCACTTTAACGAAGCAGATGGAAAGTGATG
>JBEPVC010000009.1:0-16123 GCA_041691235.1 Chitinophagaceae bacterium | reverse complement strand
GAATAAAATTCCTGGCAAAAATTAATTTCGTAACAATCGCCGCGTAAAATATGTTCCTGCAATTTTTTTACCGTGCTTAAATATTCATCTTTTGCAAACCTGCTTTTAAAATAGACAAGGCCATCAATAAATGTTTCTTCGTTTACAGAATTATTTATTTCCTGAAATATTATATCCGCTTTGTGAGTTGAGTACACTCCTATTTGCAATTCGGTCACAGTTAGCATTAAGACAATTTCGGGAACAAAAAAATGCAGGTCTGGAAACTGAACGCCATCAAAATTTAATGATTGCAAGTCTTCTATTTCATTTTTTACATCATAAGCAATATGTCCGAAAAGCCATTCCCTGTTTTGTGCTAAAAAATGATCAAAATGTTGAAATGTATTGTCCTTTGAGAGCAAAATGGACTTTATAGAACCCACGCCTGCTATGCATTCGTACGTTTTATTGAATTGGTAGTTATGATTATCGAGAAAACAAAAAATGCCAAACTTTTTGCCAAAGTCCAGCATTTGAAATTTTGTTTTTAAAAAATCTATTACGGGATATGATGTGAATTCTCTTTTCAAGATAATTTATCAGCAACAATAAAACTACAACACTTATTGCTGTTAGAAATCATCATCCTCATCATCGTTGCCATCATCAAAAAGATCAAGATCTTTAAACTCTTCATCAAGCTCAAAATCGTCATCACCTTTATCCTTCTTGGATGAAGCTTTCTTAACCTTCGATTTTGGAATATCAAATTCTTCAAAATCAGGATCATAGTCTTCCTCTTCACTTTTCCCCCAATCATCTTCAATTTCAACATCATCGTCGTCATCGTCATCTTCTTTCTTACTTTTTTTCGGGGATGAAGCCTTTGCTTTTTTAGATGGCTTCTCATCTTCTAAATCATCATCATCGTCGTCAACGTCTTCGGATTTTTTCTTTACTGAAGATTTGCTTAATGATGTCGCAGGTTTTGTTTCAGGAAATTCTTTTCCTTTATCGGATTTTGATTTCATATTTCTGAAGGATTAAGTATGTAAATTTCTATTAGATTTTTAAATAGCCAAAGAAATAAAGACTTTTTTTTATTTTTTTTATTGCACAATCATGATGCCACAATAATTTGATCACTTCCGGGCCCGTTTGAAATAAAATTTACAGGAACCCGCAAAGTTTCATTTATATATTTAATATAGATTTTCATTTGTTCAGGCAAGTTATTAAAAATTTTTATTGAAGTAATATCCGTTTTCCATCCAATAAATTTTTTATAAACCGGTTCTACATTCATTCGCTGCAACTGAAAAGGAATTTGATTTGTTTCTTTACCATCTAACTTATACCCTGTGCATACTTCAAGTGTATCAAGTGCATCGAGCACATCTGCTTTCGTCATTACCAGTTGCGTAACTCCGTTAATCATGCAGGCAAAATTTAAAGCGGCGAGATCCATCCATCCACATCTTCTTGGCCTGCCGGTGGTACTGCCAAATTCATTTCCGGTTTTCCTAATCAGCTCACCGGTTTCATCATTAAGTTCTGTGGGAAAGGGCCCGCTTCCTACTCGTGTGCAATATGCTTTTGTGATACCAAATACTTCTTTTATTTTTTGTGGTGCTATGCCAAGACCACTTCCTACACCAGCAGTAATAGTGCTTGATGAAGTTACATACGGAAATGTTCCAAAATCAACATCAAGCATGCTTCCCTGCGCGCCCTCTGCAAGAATTTTTTTCCCGTTTTGAATGGCATCATTTATAAAATATTCCCCATTTACAATCTGTAGTCCTTTTAAAAATTCAAGCGCCTCAAAAAATTCTTCTTCCCATGCAGAAATATCTTCATTAAAAGAAAAATTATCTAAAAGCTTTTGGTGCTTCAAACGAAGCTTTATGTATTGAGAAATAAAACTTTTATCAAGCAAGTCTCCAACACGTAAGCCATTTCTTCCGGTCTTATCCATATAAGCAGGGCTTATTCCTTTAAGCGTAGAGCCAATTTTATCATTGCCTTTTGACAGTTCGCTTGCTTTATCAATGGCCCTGTGAGAAGGCAGAATCAAATGCGTTCGTGCACTTATAAAAAGATTTTTTTTATAATTCACACCCATTGCTTCCACTGCCTCACATTCTTTTTTCAGAATAACCGGATCAAGTACAACACCATTGCCTATTAAATTAATTTTATTATCATGAAAAATTCCGGAAGGAATCTGATGCAGAACAATTTTTTTCTTTTCAACATAAAGTGTATGCCCGGCATTTGGGCCACCCTGAAAGCGCGCAATAAGATCGTATTTGGAAGCAAAGTAGTCTACAATTTTCCCTTTCCCTTCATCACCCCATTGTAAGCCAAGAATAACATCAACCATTTGAGAAATATTTTTTTATTGTACGCAATAACATTATTCAATCAATAACGGTTTACGTAAAAGTAAAATGAAAATAAATAAATGAAGTTTTTTTTTGTGAAGCTTATGCAACCTTAAGCAGGCTTAGTTTGCTGACTTTGAATTTACGTTCAGCATAATCAGTGTTCAGAACAAAAGTTTTTACTTTTTGAGATGGTAACTCATACATGGCATCGGTTAAAATGCTTTCGCAGATACTTCTAAGACCACGGGCACCGAGTTTATATTCCATTGCTTTGTCAACCATAAAATCATAAACGTCCTCTTCAATAACAAGATCAATTCCTTCAAGCTCAAATAATTTTTTGTATTGCTTGATCAGGGAATTTTTCGGCTCAGTTAAAATATTTCTTAGAGTAACTTTATCAAGAGGGTTTAAATAAGTTATTACAGGAAGCCTTCCCAGTAATTCGGGTATTAAACCAAAAGATTTTAAATCCTGTGCATTTACAAATTGCAACAGGTTCTTGCGATGGAACTCCTGCATTTCTTTATTCACGTTAAAACCAATTGCATTTGTATTTATTCTACGGGCTATAAGCCTGTCGACTCCATCAAAAGCGCCGCCACAGATAAAGAGAATATTGCTGGTATTTAGTTTTATAAGTTTTTGCTCAGGATGCTTGCGACCGCCTTGTGGTGGAACAAGCACTTCAGTACCTTCGAGCAACTTAAGTAACCCTTGCTGTACGCCCTCACCGCTTACATCCCTGGTGATACTCGGATTATCGCTTTTACGCGCAATTTTATCTATTTCATCAATATAAACTATTCCCTTTTGTGCTGCATTCACGTCAAAATTGCAAACCTGCAATAGGCGGCTCAAAATACTTTCAACATCTTCGCCTACGTAACCTGCCTCTGTAAACACTGTGGCATCCACAATTGCAAAGGGCACATTCAAAATTCTTGCAATTGTTTTGGCGAGAAGAGTTTTACCGGTTCCGGTTTCACCAACCATTATGATATTGCTTTTCTCAATTTCAACATCGCTGTCTATTTTTTGATTCAAGCGCTTATAATGATTATATACAGCAACAGCAAGTACTTTTTTAGCATCGTCCTGGCCTATTACATATTCATCCAAAAATTTTTTAAGCTCCACCGGTTTTTTTACAGAAAGTTTGAAGTTGGAATTTTGGGAATTTTTTTCCGGCATAGGAAAAATTTCCTGGGTAATAATTTCCTGTGCATGCTCAACACAGTTCTCGCAAATATGACCTTCCTGCCCGGCGATGAGAATTTTAACTTCATCACGGTTTCTGCCACAAAATGAGCAATGTAAAGATTGTTGTTTTGCCATTATTTATCTGCTTGTACTATTTCCCATCAGCCTCTTATTAAAACGTCTTTTTAACTAAAGAATTATGTATACAATACACAAAGCTATGAAATGACAACCAAATAAGAAAGAAGGTTGCTTTAAAGCTTGTTAAGAATTCCATCTATAATGCCATATTTCTTACTTTCCGCCGCATCCATCCAATAATCACGATCAAAATCTTCCAACACCTTGTCATATGTCTGCCCGCAATTTTCCGCAAGTATTTTTGCTCCCAGTTGCTTTGCTTTCAAAATTTGAATAGCAATTATTTCAAGATCTGCACTGGTTCCCTGACCACCACCACTGGGTTGATGTATCATTACTTCACCATGGGGGAAAATAAAACGTTTGCCTTTTGCTCCGCCACTTAATAAAATGCTGCCCATGCTTGCTGCCATGCCCATACATACCGTGCTTACTGGTGATTTTATCATTTTCATCGTATCATAAATAACCATGCCGCTGGTGACCCCGCCACCAGGACTATTTATATAAAATGTAATTTCTTTTCCGGGGTCCATGGCCTCAAGATATAAAAGTCTGTTGGTAATATCTTTCGCACTTTTATCATCAACAGCTCCCCAAAGAAAAATTTTACGTTGCTCAATAAATTTTTTATCGAACATCATTCCTCCCATCATTTTTTCCATTGGGTTTTCGGGCGAAGATTTTTCTGGTTCATCATCTTCGTCAAAACGTGTTATATTTTTTTTATAAAGATTCATGTCTTAATATTTTGAATGTGTTCTTTTATTTTTTTGTTTTTCTTGAATTAGTTAACAACACTTCATCAATAAGGCCATAATTTTTTGCTTCTTCTGATGTCATCCAATAATCACGATTGCTGTCTTTTGTAACTTTCTCTATGGTTTGGCCAGTGTGATTGCTTAAAATTTCATACAATTCATGTTTTATTTTTCTTACTTCGTTCACCGTTATTTCAACGTCGGAAGCCTGACCCTGTGCACCTCCGCTTGGCTGGTGCATCATTATTCTCGAATGCTTTAAAGCACTTCTTTTACCCGGAGCTCCTGCGCTCATTAATACCGCGGCCATGCTTGCAGCAATACCAGTGCAAATGGTGGCAATATCCGGAGTTACAAATTGCATTGTGTCGTATAATCCAAGCCCGGCATAAACACCACCGCCGGGAGAATTAATATATAATTGTACGTCTCTTGTTCTGTCTGTGCTCTCTAAAAAAAGAAGTTGCGCTGTAATAATGTTACCTACTTCTTCATTTATAGGATATCCTAGAAATATTATTCTATCCATCATCAACCTGCTGTAAACATCCATCACCGCTACATTCATCGGTCTTTCTTCAATAATATTCGGAGTAAGATTGGTTATGTTATGATTGATATATCCGTGAAGTGTATTGCTGCTGATACCTCTATGTTTCACAGCATATTTTTCAAATTCTTTTCCTGTATTCATAATTTAAATTTAGTGTAAAAGCAACGTGAAGTTCCCAAATATTATGCTAACAAAAAAAATGAGACAAAAGGGCGGTTTTGTAATTGGATTAATTTGTTAAGTCAAATTGTGGTAAGTCAATTGGTCATTAAGTTATTTATAAATAGTGATTATTGACTTATTGAGGATTAACTTTTAATGCGAATGATGATGTTGCATGGCTAATAATCCTTCGGGTGTAGTTTCTTTCTCCAAAGGCGTTACCTGGGTTTCAAGCCAATTGAATAATTTTTCTGTTATAATTCTTCTGTAGCTGCTATCAACCTGCTTTTCATCTTTCATCATCCTGTCAATATAACTATCTATCCATTGGTTATCTTCACCCATATTCATTTGGCCAAAGTATCTCATAATTTCTTCCTTCATATAATCTCTTAATTCAGCTTCTGAGACTTCAAGCTTGTTTTCATTAATTATTTTATCACTTATCAGTGTCCACTTCAATTGATTTGTAAACGAAGGGTACTCAGCCTCTACTTCTTCAGTTGTCTTCTTCTTTTCACCGCCAATAGCAATCCAGCGTTTTAAGAAGTCATCAGGAAATTGCAATGGACTTTCGAGCAAAAGATGATAAAGTTGATCGTGCATCTGGCTGCGGCTTGCTGCGTCCCATTGCTGTTGCAATTGTTCCTTTAAAGCATTGCGAAAATCATCTTCACTTTTAATTTCTTTCCCCGGAATTACCTGCTTAAAAAATTCTTCATTAAGCTGTTTCTTTTCAACCAACCCAATTTTGGTTATAGTCATTTTAAAATATTTTTCTTCAGAAGCAGAATCATTTTTATCTAAGCCTAAATCAGATAAAATCCATTCTCTTTCTTTTTCAAGGAATGCATTTTTTAATTGAAGAACGACAAAATCGTCTTTCTTTTTACCAAAAAGCTGCGGACGAAAATCCTCAGCAAAATATTTAACCAGCATAGAATTGTCTTTTGAAATACCGTCCGGAACAATGTTTCCTTCTTCATCACTTTCTTCAAACAAAACATTTAAAACATTTTCAGGAGCAGTAACAGATTCTGAATCTTTCATATCACCATACTTGGTCACCAGCTTTTCAATTTCTTCTTCCACCATTTTATCAGTCACCTTCACTTTATGAAAAACAGGTTTTGCAGTTTTTAAAGCGTCAATTGAAATTCCTGGCTTTAGACCTATTTCAAAAGGAAAATCATATTCAGCGGGATTTGACATGTCTAAATTTCTGAGATCGCTTTCCATAGGCAATGGCTGTGCAAAAATTTCAGGCTTCTCTTTATTCAGATATTCCTGTATTTCTTTTTCAACCGCCTTTACAACTTCATCATAAAAAATAGACGCTCCATACATTTTCTTAACCATTCCCGCAGGAACCATTCCCTTTCTAAACCCAGGTATGTTTGCTTTTTTACTATATTCTTTTATTGCTTTTTCAAATGAAGGATAGTAATCTTCCTTAGATACCTTTACCGTTAGTTTATCATGAAGATTGCCGATATTTTCTTTCGTTACTGTTGCCATTAATCAAAATTTTATTAAGCCGTTCAGAACGGCGGTGTTAATTTTCTTCTGCAGAAAATCCTGGAAGGAATGGTGCGCATGGAGGGACTCGAACCCCCACACCTTGCGGCATCAGATCCTAAGTCTGACGTGTCTACCAATTTCACCACATGCGCTTTTTGGGGCGGCAAAAGTAATGGAATTTTTTATAAAATAGTTAGTCATTGCTTTTAAAGATTAAATAAATAAAAAATTAAATTAATGACCTGTTTACTTCTTTACCCTTTGAGTTAGCCTTTTCTTCTTAAATTCGTAATTGATGGAAACCACGCTGGACATACCTAAATATTCGCTAAATGAAGACGAAGAAAAAAGAGAAATTCTTCGTCACTATCGCGCTTTGCTACGAATCCTAAAACCTAAATTGAAACCGGGAGATAAGGAACTGGTAAGGACTGCCTTTGAAATGGCAGTTGATGCTCACAAAACCATGCGCCGCAAAAGTGGCGAGCCATACATATTACATCCCATAGCAGTTGCAATGATATGTGTGGAAGAAATAGGCCTTGGTGTACGAAGCACCATTTGTGCTTTAATGCATGATACCGTTGAAGACACCGATGTAACTCTTGAGGATGTGCAAAGAGAGTTTGGAAGTGAAATTGCAAAAATTGTTGATGGGCTTACGAAAATATCTAATGTTCTTGATGCTAATACTTCGCAACAGGCTGAAAATTTTAAAAAGATACTGCTGACACTTACTGATGACCCAAGAGTTATTTTAATAAAGCTTGCAGACAGGCTACACAACATGCGTACGCTTGATAGCATGAAGCGTGAAAAGCAATTAAAAATTTCATCCGAAACAGTTTATGTATATGCGCCATTGGCTCACAGGATGGGATTGTACAATATAAAAACAGAGTTGGAAGATCTTGCAATGAAATACATGGAGCCGGATAGTTACCGTTACATTGCTGAAAAACTTGATAATACAAAGAGAGAACGCACACGATACATAAATGAATTTATTAAACCACTAAAGGATAAACTTCACCAGGGAAATTTTGATTTTGAAATCTATGGCAGGCCAAAGAGTATTCATTCTATATGGAATAAAATGAAAAAGAAAGGCGTTTCTTTTGATGAAGTGTACGATCTTTTTGCAATCAGGATAATTTTAAATTCACCTCCGGAAAGAGAAAAAGAAGACTGCTGGAAAGTTTACAGCCTTGTTACTGATGAATATATTCCTTCTCCCGAACGATTGCGCGATTGGTTAAGCAATCCGAAAAGTAACGGATATGAAGCGCTGCACACAACAGTAATGGGTGCACAGGGCAAATGGGTAGAAATTCAGATCAGAACAAAGCGCATGAATGATATCGCGGAAAAAGGATTGGCCGCTCACTGGAAATACAAAGAAGGAACCAATGATGAAAACCGCTTTGATAAATGGTTTCACCAGATAAGAGATATGCTGGCCAGTCAGGATACCAATTCAATTGATTTCCTGCAGGATTTTAAAGTATCTTTTTTAGCAGAAGAGATTTATGTGTATACTCCGAAGGGAGATGTGAAGATGTTACCTATTGGTGCCTCTGCATTGGATTTTGCTTTTGCTGTACATACTGCAGTTGGTGAAAGATGTATAGGTGCTAAAGTAAATCACAAACTAGTACCTATCGGTCACAAACTGAAAAGCGGTGATCAGATTGAAATCATTACTTCAACAAAACAAAGACCCAGTATTGAATGGTTAAAATTTGTTGTAACGACCAAGGCAAAAACGAAAATTAAAGATTCATTAAAAGAGGAGAAAAGAAAAATCGGGGAAGAAGGAAAAATTATTCTTAAGCGAAAACTTGAAAACATGGGCGCCGTTATGAATGCGCCCAACATAGAAGAGCTTACCAGCTACTACAAGCTTCAGTCTTCACTTGATTTATTTTATGAAATTTCAATTAAAAAAATTGATCTTAAAGAGCTGAAAGATTTTAATGTAATTGCCGATAAAATTTTTGCCCCAAAAATTCAAAAACCTATAATTGAAGAAAAACCTGACACTGAACAAAAAAATTACAATAAAAAAGATAGTGAGCTTATCATTTTTGGAGAAAGCAGTGATAGAATAATGTACACACTTGCCAACTGTTGCAAACCCATTCCCGGCGATGATGTATTCGGATTTATAACGCAAGGGGAAGGCCTTAAAATTCACAGAACAAATTGCCCGAATGCTGCAAGATTATTGTCGCACTACGGGCACCGTGTGGTAAAAACAAAATGGGTTAAGAATAAAGAAATTTCTTTTTTAACCGGTATCAAAATTATTGGACTTGATGATGTTGGCGTTATTAATAAAATAACAAACCTGATAAGCGGCGATTTGAAAATTAATATTAACGCACTTACTATTGAAGCAAAAGAAGGACTCTTTGAAGGAAATATAAAAGTTTATGTGCATGATAAAGATGAATTGGAAGACCTCGTTACCCATCTGAAAGAACTTCCGGGCATTGAAAGTGTTGATCGGTACGACACGGAATAAATATCTGGTCAATAAGTCATTAAACAAATTTATAAAAAGGGAATGACCAATGACTCAATGACCACAATTCACCACTCACAATTTGATTTATCTTCGCCGCGATGTATAAATTGTTGCGAAGTTTTTTATTTTGTTTTGATGCTGAAGATGTCCATTATTTTTCCATGAACCTGCTAGGTTTTTTTTGCAGGTTTTCTTTTATAAAAAATTATTTGCAAAAAAAATATAAGCCGCAAAATAAAAATCTCCAACGAAATTTTTTTGGACTTTCATTTTCAAATCCTGTAGGGCTTGCAGCAGGTTTTGATAAAAATGCAAAATACCTGGAAGAGCTGCAAACACTGGGTTTTGGTTTTGTTGAAATAGGCACCGTTACCCCTTTACCGCAAACCGGGAATCCAAAGCCCCGATTATTTCGATTGCCAAAAGATAAAGCACTAATAAACCGAATGGGATTTAATAATGATGGTGCAAATGTTATTGCTAAAAGATTGCAGCAATTCAGGCAACATAAAATTCAAAATGCATCTAACAATCAATTAATCATTGGTGGCAACATTGGGAAAAATAAAAACACCGTAAACGAAGATGCCTGGAAAGACTATGAAATTTCTTTCAACGCTTTACACGATTTTGTAGACTACTTTGTTGTGAATGTAAGCTCTCCTAACACACCCGGCTTAAGAGATCTCCAGCAAAAAGATTCTTTAAAAAAAATACTTACGCATTTACAGGAATTAAACAGCATTAAAAAAAATAAGAAGCCTTTGCTTCTAAAAATATCTCCTGACTTATCGCAAATGGAGCTGGACGATATAATTGAGCTTGCAATAGAAATAAAACTTGATGGACTTGTTGCCGCTAATACAACCATTAGCCGTAATAATTTATTTTCTTCTGAGCATATAATCAATAAAGCCGGTGCCGGTGGCCTTAGTGGCTCACCATTAAAAAATGAAGCTACACGAATTACAAGTTATATTTTTGAAAGAACAAAAGGAAAAATTTTATTAATAAGCAGTGGTGGAATTTTTACATCAAATGACGCTAAAGAAAAATTTAATGCCGGCGCAAATCTTGTGCAGGTATGGACTGGCTTTATTTATGAAGGACCGTCAATTGTAAAAAAGATTTGTAAATCATTATTGTAAATTTATCCGCAACAAATATTGCATGAATTATTTATTTACCAGTGAGAGTATCATCAGTTTTTTTATTCTTGTTATCCTTGAAATTGTTTTGGGTATTGATAATGTAATTTTTGTAAGCATTATTATTAACAGGCTGCCCGGGGAAAAGCATAGAAAAGCAAGATTGTTTTGGGTGATTCAAGGCATGATTGTAAGAAGTATAATGCTGCTGGGGTTAGGCTGGCTTTTATCACAAAAAGGGAAACCAATATTCACTTTATTTGAAAAAGGATTTGATTTGGCAAGTATCGTTATGCTAGCCGGCGGAATTTTTCTTATCTATAAATCAGTTCACGAAATTCATCAAAAGCTTGAAGGTGATGACCCTAATGTAATGACAGGAAACGTAAAAGTATTCAGCTTTACACAGGCTGTGTTTCAAATAATGCTGGTAGATATGGTGTTTTCGTTTGATAGTATTATTACCGCCGGAGGCACAGCAAAGCATGTTGAAATAATGATTGCTGCAGTTGTAATTGCTTTGATTATTATGTTTTCATTCAGTCCAAAAATTGCTATGTTTATTCATAAACATCCAACTTTCAAAATGCTTGCGCTTTCTTTTTTAGTAATGATTGGGCTTAGCCTTGTTGTTGAAGGTTGGAATTCTGAAAAAGCAGAAGAGCTTCATTTAAAAAATTATATTTATTTCGGAATGGCATTTTCATTTCTTGTTGAGTTACTCAACATGAGAGTAAGAAAAAAACAAGTTAAAAGAGTGGTTCAATTGAATGAGCCAAATTATAATGAAAATGATACTAATGAAGGAGACCTTGCTAATTAGACAAATTTTTTTATAGTCCATACTCACTAACGAGCCAGATAAACGCAGTCATATTTGCTGCTCCAAGTTTTAATTCACGCTCACTTACATTTTCAAAAACATCTGTTGCCGCATGATGAATATCAAAATATCGTTGCGAATCAGGGCTAAGGCCTGCAAGCGCAGCACCAATTGTTTTTAACGGACCAATATCAGAACCTCCCCCGCCACTTGAAAAATCATATACACCATAAGGATAAAAAAGATCTTTCCACGATAATATTTTATTGCGTTGCTCATCTGTTACATCAAGGCTAAATCCACGTGGAGTAAATCCACCCGCATCGCTTTCAAGGGCGAAAATATGCTTTTCATTTTTTGCTTTTTCCTCCGCTAGATAAGCTGCGGAACCTCGTCCGCCATTTTCTTCATTTACAAATAATACCGCACGAATAGTACGTTTCGGATGTATTCCCAATGCCTTCAGTGTTCGCAAAACTTCCATACTTTGTACTACACCCGAACCATCATCATTGGCTCCTTCTGCAAGATCCCAACTATCAAGATGGCCACCAACTGTTATGATTTCTTCAGGAAATGCTAAGCCTTTTAATTCGCCTATAACATTATAAGCCTTCACATCAGGAAGCATTTTACAATCGGTGAAAAACCATGCTTTCGAAACTGATCTTTTCATTAATTCCCTGCTTAGTTTTTCCGCATCATTTGTGCTGATAGCAACTGCTGGTATTTTCGGAAATGAATCATTATAAATTGTTACACCTGTATGTGGAAAGTCGTTAAGAGTATTTGCAAGCGAGCGCACAATAGCGCCAATTGCTCCATACTTCGCAGCTATTGAAGGGCCCTTCGTTCTTGAAATTCCGCTTTCTCCATACGCCCTGAAAGTATTTATGTAGGTTGGATTCATTTTGAAATTAAAGAATACAATTTTCCCTTTAACTGCTGCACCAAGATTTTCAAGTTCCGTCATAGCCCGCACCTCAATCACCGGCGCTGAAATTCCGGCAGGTCCGGTACCAACTGAATTACCCAGGGCCGTTAAATGCAATGGAAATTTTGTGTTATAAGCAGTAGTAATTTCTCCCCGTTCTTTTTTACCTCTTATCCAATGAGGTACCATACAAGATTGTAAATAAACAGTATCAACACCGATATCCTTTAGCATTTGTTGTGTGAGCTTAACCGCTTTAAAATGATTTTCAGAACCCGAGAGTCTTGGGCCAACCTGTTTACACAATATTCTTAGATTCGTATAGGCGGTTCCGTTAGTCATAACGTCGTCTACAATTTTCTTTACCATAACAGAATCATTGTTTTGAGAATAGGCAGAGAGGACGATAAAAAATAAGCAATAAGAAAGAGCGCATTTTTTCATAACTATTAAGCTTTTATAAAATAATTTTTTTGGAAAAAGTTTGAATGATTAACACAATACTTCCGCAAGCGGCACAATAAAAATATTTTCTCATCATAAAAATGATTGGATGCAAACATAAACAATCGTGTAAAAATAATGTTTCTATAGACGGTTTAACTCTGCATAAAAGAAGTTGTAATTTGCATGGTAATTAAAAATCCAAAAGCAATTAAACAGGCTTTTGGATTTTTTTAAAACAAATAATATGAATATCGGAATCGTTTGTTATCCCACGTATGGTGGAAGTGGTGTGTTGGCAACAGAACTTGGAAAAGCACTTGCAGACAAAGGTCACAACATACATTTCATTACCTACCAGCAGCCCGTTCGCCTCAATAATTTTCATGCAAACATTTTTTATCATGAGGTAAGAGTGCCTACTTATCCTTTGTTTGACTATCCTCCTTATGAAACTGCACTGGCAAGCACCATGGTTGATGTTATCATCAACAACAATGTTGAGCTTTTGCATGTACATTATGCCATCCCACACGCATCGGCTGCATACATGGCTAAAAAAATACTTGAAAAAGACGGAAGAAAAATTCCTGTGATAACAACATTGCATGGAACAGATATTACATTAGTAGGGAGAGACAAAACTTATTCTCCGGTAGTAACTTTTTCGATGAACGAGAGTGATGCTATTACTGCGGTATCTAAAAATCTTCGTGATGAAACGTACAAGAATTTCAAAATGGAAAAAGAGATCGATGTCATTTATAACTTTGTAGATACAAAACGTTTTAAACAAGAACCTGTTACTGCATTTAAGCAGGTATTGGCTCCTAATAAGGAAAGAATTTTTTTGCATGCATCCAATTTCAGAAAGGTAAAAAGAGTAGACGATGTTGTAAAAGTATTTGTCGAAGTGAACAAGGTAATTCCGTCAAAACTTTTATTCGTTGGAGACGGACCTGAAAGAACACATATAGAAGGACTTTGCAGGGAAAGCGGGGCTCATGCTGATATTCGCTTCCTGGGAAGGCAGGAACAAATGGAAGATATACTTGCCATATCTGATTTATTTATTCTGCCCAGCGAGTATGAAAGCTTTGGCCTCGTTGCATTGGAAGCAATGGCCGCAGGTGTTCCTGTTGTATCCACGAATGTTGGCGGATTACCTGAAATAAATATTGATGGTGTTACAGGCTTCCTGAGTAACGTAGGTGATGTTGACGATATGAGTAAAAAAATTATTGCTGTTTTTTCAAATGAAACAGCTTTTGATGAAATGAAAAAAAATGCATTGGCACAGGCAAAAAAATTTGACATCAATACAATCGTGCCCGAATATGAAATGCTTTATAAAAAAGTAATTAAAGGAGTTAATGCCTGAGCCATTGCTCTGGATTTACATTGTTAGTTTCTTTCATTAGCATAAAGTCAACCTGACCCTGTCCTTCATCGTTAGCAGCTGCTTTGCCTATTACCTGGCCCGTTTTTATTTCATCTCCTCTTTGCACGCTGGCAGACGCAAGATTGCTATAAATGGTAAAATATCTTCCATGCTTTATAAAAACAGCCTGCTTATCTTCTATGTAACTAACAAGCGTTACTTCGCCATTGAAAACTGCTTTAACTGCATCACCGATTTTAACACCGATTGTTACACCGGGATTATCATAAATAATGTTGCCCGGCAATACATTCTTACCAAAATGGGCAATAATATAACCCGAAGCAGGCCACGGTAATGATCCCTTATTTACCTCAAAACTCGCGTTCAACACTTTGTCTGCCTCAGTAGTTACCAATACGCTTCCTGTTGATACAGGTTTTGTAGTTTTTGCAGTGTTGGTATTTTCTGTTACATTTCCTTTTGAGTCTGTGCTGTTCTTTTTTAATTCAGCTAATCTTGCTTTCTCTTTTTTTGCAGCTTCGTTTCGGGCAATTTCAACCTCGCGTCTAATCATGGCCGTTATCATATTCTTCAGTTTTGCGTCTTGCTTCTTTTTTGCATTGACTTGTGCAGTAAGTTCTTTTTGCTGTCCTTTAAGTTTATCAACTATCACCTTTTTTTCCAACTGTTGTTTTTCAAGCTGGGTCATCTCTTTATCCTGTTCCTGTAATGCTGTATTTTTCTGCTGCTTTGCGCCTGATAAAATTTTTACTTTACCCTGAAGCATATCCTGCGTACTTAAAATATTTTCGGCCTGCATTTCCCTATAGCTTCTGTAGGATTTTAAATAAGCAACCCGCTTAATAGCGTCGTTAAAGCTTGACGCAGAAAAAATAAAATTTATATAATCATATTTGCTGCTGTTTTTATATGCATATACCATACTCTTTGAATACTCTTGCTTAAGCGTATCTAATATTCGCGACATCTTAGAAATTTCTTTCTGGGAGAGATAAATATTATTGTCAAGATTTCTTATTTGACCATGAATATTATCAATTAAATTTCCCTGCAGATCCATTTTTTTATTTATTTGAGTAAGGCTGGCGATGTTTACTTTAGCAGTTTTGCGGGTTTCATCTAATGCTTTCTCTGTTTCGGCAATTTCTCTTCGAAGCTGCTCACGTTGTTTTTGAAGAGCATCTTTATCTTCGGGCTGCTGTGCGAATGTATTAGAGATGAGCGAAAGGAAAGTAAAAAGTATTACAAATGTCTTTTGCATGAGAATGAGTTTTAGTAAGTAAGTATTGGGTATATATCTATGCAATAAACGTAGATTAAAGTAACAATTATTTTGTTTTATAATTGCGCGGAATGTTGAAGGGAAATGATAATTCCTTGTTAAACTCATATTGTTTAAACTGAAGATTAATGTCCACTTTTGTTTTTTCTGCTACTGTAATTTCGCGATAAGTTGAAAAATAAAACTGGTTGTTATTTTCATAATTATCATAAGTAAGATCAGCAGTTCTGTTTTGCCCGATATTAATATCGTCAAGTTTACTTTTTTCCAGAAGCTTCTTATCTGCCGAAATAGTAAGAAGATTTTTAAATAAGTCACCAACCGTACCAATCAATATATGATTTTCCGTTTGCCGGTATGCTACAATGCTGTCACCAGTATAAATAGGGTTACCAATTACAAGATCCTGAAGTGTTGAGAACGTTAAAGGAATATGAGCAATGCTTTCAATATAATTAAAAGGATGATATTCCACTTTTTTACCAAATTTATTTATAATGATGATAGTATCCGGCGTAATAAAAATTCTAAAAGCCTCGATACTTAAAAAAGTTGCGCTTATTGAAATCCACAGCACGCTATCTTTTTGCAACCTGATAAACGCATTAAAATCCGGTTGCTTCCCATTACGGTCTTCATATTGAACTTTTACTTTTGCGGAAAAAGTTTTAAAATCAATTTTCTTTTTTGCAAGTGATTGTAAAATATCTGAAGCACCTTTTAAAGAATCAACATTAGAAGGGCTGTTATTTACTGCTACTGCGGTATCTTTTTTATTGATAGCAGTTTGCAATTTTTTTGTAGACCGGCATGCTGTTACTGCAAGAAGTAAAACGAAGCTCCA
>JBEPVC010000008.1:0-16788 GCA_041691235.1 Chitinophagaceae bacterium | reverse complement strand
ACTATTTAACAAAGAGTTAATGAATGATAATTCGCACTCTCTGTTGAATTTTTTTCTGACAAGAAAAAAATCAACAGAGAGTGCTTAGCTAATAATATGTAAGTTTCACGTAGAACAATATGAAACATTTAGTTTTAATAATTAGTTGATATTATGTAAGTTTCATTTATTATATGTAAAGTTAAATTATATTAAACTGTAATGGAGTATTTAAAAATATGGAACAATTTAAGCAAACTATAACTCCTATAGAGTTATCTGACTGTTTAGGCGGTATCACTGTTCAAGGTGTATATAAGGCTCTGAAAACGCATAATATCCAAACAGAATTAACAAATAATCGAAGAAAAATAATTCCGGCAGAAGGTATAAGAAAGCTATTTGAAGAAAGAGGTTTTGAATACCCAAAAACGATTATTTCTTTTCAAATAGTCAAAGGCGGGGTTGGTAAAACCTCTTTGTCTTTTTGTCTTGCTGTTAGAGCAAGTCATTATGGCGCTAGGGTGCTTGCCATTGATTTAGACCAACAAGCCAATTTAACACGTTCATTCAGTGTTGAAGCTAGAGATAAACCTGTATGGCTTAATTTATTTAGAGATAAAATACCTATTGAAAATGCCATTGTTAAACTAGCTGATAACTTACATATTATCCCTTCCAACTTAAATAATTCAAGGCTAGATGTTGAATTAACTCAATCCTCTACTAATCTCAAAGATTTGCTGAAAGATACTATAGCTACAGTTCGTAATAATTATGATTTAATAATCATTGATTGCCCCCCAGCCATTAATAAAATAAATACAGCAGCAACTTGTGCATCCGACTTGATAGTAGTACCTATTAATCCTGATCCTTACGCAATGGATGGCTTAGACTATACAATTTCTGAACTTAACCGCGTAAAAAAAGATTTTAAGCTCAGTTTTGACTATCGCATAGTCTGGAATAAATACGATGCAAGAGAACGTCTTGGTGCTATTTATATGCACGAATTAACAAAACGCACAGATATGCTTAACAAAATTTTACCTGTAGTATGTCGCATTGATGCTTCCATGCGAAACGCCATATTTGATTCAAAATCTGTTTTCGATCTGTCTAAAAAATCTACTATTCGAGAAGACATTGACCAATTTACAAAAGAAATATTAGGTATAAATATTTGGAAAGATACTAAACAAACAACCTCATAGCCATAAAAATAAGGAAGGTTTAAGAATGGCAAGCTTAGACGAAATTCTAAAAAAAACAAAAAATAGAAGTGAAAAAATAAAAATTATTCGCCAACCACCAAGTATAGCCATGGATGATAGGCCATATTCTATTTCTCAAACAGAACAAATAAAAATTATTGAAACTGATAATAAATTACCCTTAATTAGTAATCAATTAGTAACCAAAATTAGTAACCAATTAGTAATCAATAAGGAACCCATTAGTAATCAATTTTATAAAAAAAATATAATTATAAAAACGAATAAGGAACCAATTAGTAAGCGGATTAGTAACCGCAATAAGGAACCAATTAGTAACCAATTAGTAAGCGGATTAGTAACCATACAATCTATTGTTTCAAAGATAAGTGGCCACCAAAGAAAAATACTTTTTTATATTGTTGAAGATTGTATTTATAGAGGAAAATTAACTTCAGGATTTATAACAAATGAAATATTAAGAAACATAACAAATACTACTTCTCACACTGTAAAAACAGCTATTCAACGATTGATTAAAAAAGGTCTTTTAAAAAGGGAAACTGGACAGAGAGGTCAGGGTGGTTTTTCTTCTTTTGCTATTACTCAAGAGCTTAGAGAAGCTATATTAAAAGAGAAAAGAAATCCATCAATTAGTAACCAATTAGTAAGCGGATTAGTAACCTCTATTAGTAATCAATTAGTAACCAATAAGGAAGCGGATAGGGAATCAACAGTCTCTAGTAGTAGTAGTAGTTTTTTAAAATTAAAAGAAACTACTACTATGCTAGATGACGCATGGAATTTTGATATAACCTCTTACGCTCTAGTAGGATTTTCTCAAACACAGATAAAGCAATTAGCTGCCCTCAATAATATTTCTGCCTTTGATGTTGAGCAATCTTTGATAGAGTTTAGCTATGATTTAGAGAACAATAAATTACCGCCTATTAAAACAAGCAAATTAAATTTTCTGATGGGTATTTTAAGAACAGGTCACAGCTACATCTCTGAAAGCTATCGTAATGAACAAGAAAAAACAATCAAACTCATGGCAGAAAGAATAGAAAAAAGGAAAAAATCTGTTTTAGAAGAGAAATTTGTTATTTGGGAAGATTCACTTTCAAAGGAAGAAAAAAAAGAAATTTTGCACAAAATACTTCCGCGTCATTTAAAGATAGAATATCAATCCTATGGAATAACAGATCCCATTAAGCGCGTACTATTCGGTTATTACACGCAGTCTGTCATGGAAAAAAAAGAGACTTTTCAAAGCTAACCTCCACATAATGATTTTTTAATAATAACAGCTATGAGTATGTTATTATTTTATGGATAAAATTTTTAATTTTAAAAAGATCAATAAATTTTCAGAGTAGGGAGAGCGGTTTTGAAAAAAATAAATAATGATCCATTAAAAAAGAAAGAAATTGTGTTAAATGTACACAAAAAAGAAAAAATAGATCCCTTAAAAGAAAAAAAAAGAAAGCTTCAAACCTTTAGGTTACGTGTTGAAGTGATAGAAGCCTTACATGAAATAACAGATGAAATTAATAAAAAATCCGCTATAAAAATTCCGATGGGAACGGTTATTGAACTCATCATACTGGATGCTAGCAAAAAAGACGTCAGTGAAATTATCGACCTCATTAAATTACGCCAATAGATTAATTGCCATCACCATATAAATAATGTTGTAACAATGTATTGACATTGTTACACATAAAAGTTATTTTGTTCCAGTAACTTTAAAAAAGCGTACCAAGATGAGGAAGGCATCCTCATCTTGGTACAAATCAAAACTCAATCTAATCGGAGATCAAGTCATGACAAACAATAGCTTAAACGAATTTTACCCCTTGATAAAGGAAGGAATTGAATCCCTTTTGATGCAAAAAGAAAATCTATCCGCTATAGAGCATCTTGCAAATGTGTCTCTTGGCAATACTTTTCTTGACCTACCAAAAGTAACGATACACGGTCATCTCGGTGTATTACATGATTTTTTAGAAAAAACAATCACTCTCAATGATTCTTCTATCGACCTATTCAAAAGTGTAGTCAATAAACTGCATAAGGGTTAAATTAGGCTAAAACTAAAAAAACGGAGGCAGTTTAAAAACTGCCTTTTTTAATTTTATAAATCGGTCTATAGAAATAGCCCAATTATTTTACTGAAATCTATTTACAAAAATATCAATAAAAAATTTTATCGAGAAAAATGACTATTATTTTTAACAGGTGAATCGCTATTTATTTTTTTATTCCAAAAACTCTGTGATTTTCACACATATTGTTTGTTCAACGCCTTATCCAGTGTGAGTTGCAATTGCTTCAATGCAAGGAGGATACTTTTTGGATGGCGAGTGGGTAGGGAGGTGACTTTCTCAGCAGGGCACACGAGAGCGACTGCCTGAGTCAAGCGATTTATCATCGTATAAAACCCATTTATTTTAAAAACGCGATTATGGTCTCTATTTTTAAAAAAGACCACTCCCAAATACAATAGTAGGATCACTTAAAAATTTTACTGCAAAAACTAAGCAATTATCCTAGAGAAAATTACTCAGATTTCCTACAGACAAAAATAATTTTTCGTATAAAATTCATTGGCTTAATTTTGAGGTATCGTTATGTTAAATCTATTCGATGAATTATTTTTTTATAGTGATCCAAGCTATAAGCGATATTCGGAAAATAAAAAAATAAACTGGAAGCGCTATGGGCTGAGTCTTCTTTTTGGAATGGTAACAACGGGTCTTGTCATGATGGGGATTTTTTTTAGCGCTATTTTTGATTCTGTTGTCAGCGTTTTAGTGCTGGGTGTGCTGGCTTTCATGAGTGCCATAGAATACAAAAAATAGGATTTATCAGGATAAAAATGAATTTCCGATAATGGGGGTTACTGGAAAAAAAACCATTTTATTAATTATACAATTATACTAGCAAAATTTGTTTCAAAGAGATAAAAACCTATGCCTGATAATAACCAGAACGATGAAAAAAAAGATGAGGAGAATCTTGTCTTGCCATTACCTTTTGTCAAATTTAATCATGTAAGAGTACCAGACATATTCAAAGATTCGTGCCCTTGGGAGAATATCCCACCTTTTTCAGTTATAACAGGAGAGAATGGAGTAGGTAAGACAAGGTTGATTAATTATTTGAAAGATTATTACTTAGACGTCTTCTCTGAGAGCTCTCATGAATCAGAAATTGTCTATATTGATTCTTCCTATGAGTTTGGACACTACTCTATATCATCGCCCCTTTATGAGCATGAATTTAATGAAATAGAAATTAAAACAATAATTACTAAAGTTCATTCTTATTTCAAGAATCTAGATTTATCTTTAGAAGATAGAATAGAAGATATGATGGGAGATGCGTTTGTTATAAGTGGCCTTGAAGTTGACCCTTGTCAGGAAATGCTAGATGACATAATTAAAAAAATACGAGCTAATATAAAAAATAGAAAGATAGATAAAGAAAATATTAACGAAGTATATATCCATACAATTTTAAAAGAATATATCCCCTATGACTTGCAAAAAATAAAATTAGAACAACCGATAAATTTTCTGCAATATATTGTTTTTAAATCTCATGGAAGAGTGGATAATCCTAATGAGAAATCTCCTCTAGCTGAAATAAACGAAGTATTAGATAAATATGGGTTTAATTATAATATTGATGTAAAGCGGAGCGAAAAATACGAAAAAAAGCTAGTTTTTAAAAAAAACGGTCATGAAGTTAATCCTTTTCATTTCTGCTCTGGCGAAAATATGATGTTATCTATGATGGCGTGGTTATACTATGCTCAGGGGTTTAGAGCAAGTAGTAATGAGGTTAGACGGATCAATAATAAGGTAAAAATTATTTTCTTAGATGAGCCTGATAAACATTTAGATCCTTATCTTTGCAAGTTATTTTATAGCATTATTTATGAAGAAATTGTGAAGAAGCAAAAAATTCAAGTCATCATGACAACGCACCGTATTGATACAATTGCTCTTGCTCCTGAACGCAGTATCTATACAATAGTCGCTCACGAAGATAAGATAGAAAAAATCGAGCCTTATAGTAAAATGCGTGCCATAGCAAAACTTACAAAAAATGTGGCTGATTTTACTCATTTTCGTGTAAAGGTATATGCTGAAGCCTTGAATGACGCACTTTTTTATGGAAATGTTTACAAGCACCTTAAGCTATTTGAAAAAAATGTGCGGCATAACCGATTTTTTTCACGAAGATGGCAACCAGAGTTTCAATCTGTAGGCTTTGATGAAAGTTTAGATGGAGGTGGTGGGGGATGTGAGGCTGTCATAAACAATCTAGTACAAAACCTTACTACCTGTCAGGAATTAGATTCCTTGCCAGATTCTCTTTTTCGGCCATCAACAACACGACCTTTTGGTATTTTGGATGATGACGGGGGTAAAACTACCAGGAGATATAAAGACGTACTAAGCAAACAACTTGGTGGAATAGATAGAGGTCAGGATGAAAAACATAGAGAATATTTTCGTCGGATGTCGTTTTTACCTAGAAATAGCCTTGAAAATTTTTTGTACGACCCTTTTATTATAACCTCTATATTAACGCCACAAGAAATAGAGGGAAATATTGGAAACGCACGCATTAGGGAAGCATTATTAAAGCTAAAGCATGCCTCTGATGAATCAACTATACAACAAGCTGCTCAAGAATATTTTGATTTGATTCAAAATATTCTTGAGAAATTCAGAAAAATGGTTGCATTAAGTAAACATGTTAGTGGATTTATAATAAATGATTTATTTAAAAGTGAAGAGCTTATCGAAATAGAGAATCAGATCCAAGAAAAAAAAGCGGGAGGTAGTAGTAAAGAAGAAGTAGAACGCTTGAAACAAAAAAGAAAAGAAATAGTGGAAAAAAATATAGGCAATAAAGTCAAAGAACTTAAGAGTTTATCTTTTTTTAATCACTCACAAAATATTAGTGAGTTTATAAAAAAGAATTGGGGAGAGCTGTTGAAAGATAACGAGCAACATGACATTTTTATTCAAATATTGTATCGTGAAATAGAGTTTATTTTATCCAGCAATCTTGTTTTCTCTGATGGTTATTTAAAATTAAGAAATTATTCTGATTTTGAAAAGATACTAAGAAAAAAGCCCCTTTCTTCGCCAAAAATGTTAAAAGCATTAAATGAAGAATCTGAGGAAAAGTTACCAGATTTAGGAGACTCACAAATCCCTACATATCCAGTGCGTCTATATATTGTAGGAAGAGATGTCTTTATTAATTACCCTCCGCATTTTCTTGCCACCAGAGGACACAATATCGAAGATTTATTTATGTGTGTTGAAAATATCATCGATCAAAATAATTTTTCAACGTATTGTGCATTCAAACATAACCTCGTAAAAAAATTTGTTACAAAAGCTAAGAAAATGGCGATCCCTGCAGATTTAGTAGTATTAATGAATGAACTAAGCAATAAAATTAGAAAGCAAGTAAATGAAGTGGCTAAAGCAGGAGTTCATATAGAATCTGAGAAAAGATTTTCACCAGATAGGTGGAAAGCAAGAAAATTAGGGAAGACTAATAAATCAGTAGATGACTTAGGGGATGAAAAAAATGACTCCATGCGAGGCGGAAACAATTCATCATCTAACAGTAGCATTTTTCCAAGAAGCTCTTCTTCAAGTTCAAGTATCTCGAGTTCTAGCGTACATGCTGGAGTAGAATTAAGCAGAAACAGCAGTAGAACTTCGCCAGTTTCAAGCAGTTCATACGCACCTTCAAATTTTTTTAGAACTGGCTCTCCTAGAAAAGTTTTCCAATTATCTGAAGAATTACAAATAGATCTCTCTATATTAACTGCACAAAGCGATGCTCTACTAAATTTAATGGAGAAAGGAGAGGGTATTCATCATAGAAAGATTGAAGATAAATATAACAAGATAAAAATAGAAATAGATGAGCTTCAAAAACAAATAGATACAGCTAGAGCTGCTGAAACTTGTGCTGTAGACTCCTCAGCAAATGTGTCACCTAGACCTACCAGTGGAGCAGAAGCTGTCGAATAAACACCTCCTAAAATGGCTTTTTTAGGCAATGTTCCATAAAATCAGTTACACTATCCTCTCTAAAAGTAGGGGATAGTGTATGTCAGTCAAAAAACGCCAAACACTCTTTTCGGTAAAGTTATTTAATTTGTGCATACTTTATTTTGAAGCGTTTCCCACAAAACGCTAATCCTATTTTAAAAATTTTGATACAGCCGCGTTGTTTAGCCTCCGCCACATAGTGTTTTTGGTCAATCTGATCGAGCGCTTCTTGAGCGGCTTTTTCCAGTAGACTATCTAGCTGTTCAGGCTCTTTATCTTTAACACTGACTTTCTTGAATTCCAGTAACAGGGTAGGCTTGCTTTTATCACGCGCAAAAATCAGATAATCATAGCGGCCATAACCGCTCTCTTTGTTTGACTGAATTTCATAGTACTCGTTATGGTATAAACTGGCTGTCAGACCTACCATGAGTCCGTGGTAAAAAGCTTCGGGATTACGAGCTGTATCATGACTACTCACGGTTTGCTCCATCACTTCTTGTAGCTCTTGCTCAAAGAGTTCGATATTGCCTGTCAATAAATGGGTAAGAAATTGGTTATACCACGTAATGCCATGTCCGTTGGAAAGCCATTGTTTAATAATTTGTTGATATAGGTTTCTAACCTCTTTGTTTGGAATAGCCAAGGTACACCATAAACCATCATCTGTTTTCTTTTGAGAAATGACTTTTAAGTAACCCGCCATTAGCAATAGGCTCCACGCCGCTGATTCATTCTTTATTAAATCACCGAACACGGTATTTTCATCAATGAATTGTTCCACAGGCTGATCTTGTAATAGCAACTCAAATTGTTCTTTAAATCCTGTGCTGGAACGCACAAGCGTATTTCGAATGAGTTGATTATCACTGGTATTGACCCAATAAGGGATTAATTTCCCTTTCTCCTGAATACAATTGGCAATTGACCACGGATTATAAATAACGGTATCGCCTATCTGGTATCCGTTATACCAGTTTTTAATATCGGGCAATTGATTTTCTAAGTGATGTTTTTTCGCTAACACACTCACTTCTTCTTCTGTGAATCCAAAGTGAGTGCTATAAGAAGAATGAAGCGATGAATAGACTTTGAGATTATTAATACCTGAAAACAAGCTTTCTTTCGCAACGCGCAAAATACCTGTAATCACTGCTCGATACAGATAGGGATTGGTTTTAAGCACCGAACCAAACAAAGACCGCATTAACTGAATCATCTGATCATAATAACCATGAACATAACTCGCTTGAATCGGTGTATCGTACTCATCGATAAGTAACCAAGGATTAACATTATAATGGCAATAAAGATAAGTGGTTAAATCTTTTAATGCTTCCGTTACCTCTGTTTTAGAGCTTGTTCGCTCAAGAATACGTTCAAACGTTCTTTTTTGAGAATCACTTAACTGTGGGCTGGTTAATAGCAGTCTATGTTCGAAATAAACATCACTCATCAATTTACAAAGTCTCTCATACGCTTCTTCATAACCTGCCTCTTTCACGTCTTTAAACGTCACAAAAATAACAGGATATTGCCCTTGGTGCTTTTCGCAGAGGTCTTTATTTTCAGTGATTTTTAAGCCATCAAATAAATTTTTTGTGGATTTCCCATTAACGGATGGAGATAAGAAATGATGGAGCATTGATAGATTCAATGTTTTTCCAAAACGGCGTGGTCGCGTAATCATAGCTGCTTTTGTTGCTATATCGTTAATAATTTCATCGATAAATAAACTTTTATCGACAAACTCCAATTTATTATCAATCAGCTCTCTAAAATTATCATACCCAATCGGTAATGGCATAGTCAGTATTCTCGTACTCAATAGATAAAGGTTGTCAGTGATTCAATTCACAGAAAAGTCACATCAAAATTTTTTTAGCATTTTTCTACAAAAGCCCATATTTTTTTAATTTTTGTCGAAAGGTGCCACGGCTCAAGCCTAACCACCTCGCCATTTTGGATTGGTTATTTTTCGTGTGATGGATCAAACATTCTAGCAAAGGCATTTCGACTTCGGCCAATACCATGTCGTAAACGTCTTTGGGTTCTTCACTATTTAAGTGACTAAAATAATTTTTCAGTGACTGTTTTACACTCTCCCTTAAGCGTTCGCTGGGTTGAGCCATTGCATCGCTGAGCTGAGTTTTTTCTATCGTCTTAAAAGAAAGCATACAAACCTTTATTTAATGGCATTATTGGCACTAATTATACAATCATTTTAATGTATCTGATACATTTTTATCCTTAAAAATAGACGACCCTGCGGGAGTATTGTCAGTATTTTTGACTGGCTACGGGGCTGCTTGCACCTCTCTGCTTTAAGATTCTGTAGACCGTGGCCTCGCCTATCCCTAATTTTTTGGCAATCACAGTCTTAGGGGTTTTGTTCTTTACAAGCCTCATGACTTCTTCCCGTTTTTGAGATGGAATGGGTTTCCGTCCTTTGTATTTGCCTGCGGCTTTGGCTTTCGCAACGCCTTCTAGCTGGCGCTCTAACATGATTTCTCGTTCAAATTGCGCGACACTTGCCAAGACAGTCAATATCATTTTTCCTGTGGGCGTTTGCGTATTCATGCCTAAATTTAATATCCGTATCCCCACTTTCTTTTTTTGGATTGTTTGAATGAGATTAAGTAAATCCGTGACGGATCGAGCCAGTCGATCAATTTTTGTCACAATAAAGAGATCGCCTTCTCGTGCAAATTCGATCGCCGCTTTCAGCGCTTTCCTTTTTCCAAGAGAGGAGACTTGTTCCTGAAATATCTTATCACACCGCACAGCTTGTAACTCGGCTAATTGAGCCTCTAAACCTGCTATTTGGTTAACCGTTGAAGTCCGTGCGTATCCAATATTCATTTTTATTTTTTTACTCTCGCTAGGTTCTAGGATTGATGATAGGGCGCCTATCTTAATTAAAAAACAATGTTAATGATAGGATTTTTTGGGGCTGCGTAACCTCTCACTAGAGCCAGGGCTATGGAGAGATGAATTATAGGGTAATAAAAGGAAAGAGATATAATCCTCATTAATTATTAATGTGTCAGTTGTGAACCTAAAATGAAATTTTTATTTCGCTGGATGTTAAATATCAGAGCGTTGTGAATGAACGACCCTGCCATTCTCTCAAAAAATTACATTAATTTCCTACAGATAAAAACTCTAGTTTTTGTAAAACTTAACCCATCTTAAAGTGGAAAATTTTTTAGAAAATTAATTCACTTTAGATTTTAGGCAACAGCCTGAAAAATTTTTAAAAACACTAAAATTTTTTATCGTTAATCAATTTTAAGAGGAATTTTTATATGAACCAAGGTAATAGGCTTAATGACCCACAACGTGAATTATATGTATATGCTTCTGCTTTTAGGACTTCTAAAGATCTATTAGAATTATTAACGTATTATATGGATGAATTAGAAATTGACAAGCTTAATAAAGAAGATGATATGACAGCATTGCATTGTGCTATTAAGAGTGTCGACATGGAAAAGGTGGCATGTTTGCTTGATCATAACGCTGATCCAAACATTAAATCGAATAATAAAGATTGTTTTGAGGTTTTATTTGATTGTGAAAAAAATGAAGAAAACATTTTAAAAATAGAACCAATGATAGATATGCTTTTAGCGCGTAAAGCAGTTCCATTGAAAAAAGCAAATGATTACGACTGTTGGAATAAATCTCGAAAATATCAGGCCAAAGTTGCCAAGCAAAAAGAAGCATTAGCTATCTCTATGGAAAAAATAAATAATGCGTATGATAATAATCAAATACGATTGAGACCTGGAAGATGAAGCGATCTACTAAAACTACAGCTTCAGCAGCTAAAAAAGCAAGCAAAGAAATCTAAATTAGCTATATGCGTAAAAAAATTGAGACCATTCAAAAATGGGCGGTCTTTTTTATTAGAAGGCGCATTCAAGTTATAAGTGCAAGTTTTTTTTATTTATTAATCAAGCAGGATAGTATGATCCCGCTTGGTTAATTTTGGAATGGAACTTGCATAAAATTGCTTAATCTGAGTTTTTCCTTTTCTCTGCCATAGCGTAGTTATATTTTTCAGGGAGTCTCTCAAACGTATAAGGATATAAAGCAAGGTACTTTTCCTCATCTGTTCCCCGTATCAAAAACGAGGGAGGCTGTTTCATATCTCACTAGACTCAGTTCTAGGGATAGATCAATAGTAGAATAGGGTAAAAAAAATAAGATAGACAATGCCTCATAATATAATAGCGGGTGTGTTGCTCATGGAGCTTAAATTAAATTTTTATTTCTCTGCACTTTAATCATGAGATTATTGTGTATAAACGATTCTGTTATTTTTATTAAAAATACGTTAATTTCCTACACACAAATCTAGCTTTTCGCGTATAATTGAAAAATTAATTAGGAGTTTAGACAATTTAACTTAATCATGGTGTACCTACTTGTGCGTTATTATGAGGAGAACTTATGCGAAGCAGAATTTCAGTACTAACTAAGATAAAAAGCGGTATGTGGCGAACGCATCATAATATTCGTTCAATTTCTGAGGAAAATAGCCAGTTCTTTAAACTTCATGAGAAAGATAATGAATTTCTCCAAAACGCATCCAAAAAATCCATAATTCCTGAATCCAAAACTAATAGCACTCTTAATGCTGATACTACTCTTACTAATCCTGGTAGTACTCCTAATACTACAACTGTCGCTGATAGAATTACTCCTAATGAAATGCAAGGAATTTGGCAAGCGTATGGACCAATGCGTGCCGCAAAAATAACCTCAAGTGGGCAAATAGATGCAGCGCAAATAAATGCGGCTGGACAAATCGAAGCGGCAAGGATACGTGGCCGGTGGGCTTTTATCACATCAGGCGCTCTCGGATTTGGTTTATATGTGTTACAAAGTCTGGCCAGTTACCAAAGGAAAGAGGCAGATGACGAAAGAAGAAGGGCAGATCAAGCCACTGAGAAAGCAGGAAAAGAAAGAAAAAAAGCAGAAAATGAAAGAAAAAAAGCAGATCAAGCCATTATAGATTTAAATCATAAAAATATTAAATTGGATGAGAGGGAAAAAAAACAAGAAGCCAGAGAAGAATTCGTCACTGACTTCTATTCTACATATATTTCATTAATTGAAAAATTTGAAGTTGCTAATACTATGGCAGAAAAATCTTGTAACGAGAATGAGAAATGTTTACAGGATTACAATAATAAGCTAAAAGATGCAGAAATGAGAGGAATAAGAAAATCAAAATCTGAACTTGCTCTCTTTCAAAAACAAGAGGCTGTTGATAATTCTTCGCCTATATCTTATCAAGTGCCTAAATCTGGTATATAATAGACAAGTAGCTGGGATAAAAAATTAATTAAGAGGAGAAATTAACTATGAGTACATCTAGAATTAATAAAGTTATCGACAAACCTTTATCAAGAGAAGAAATAGATGCAAGAATGCGTAAGATGATGGAAGATCGCCAAGCAGAAGATGTTGAAAGAAGAAAAGAACTTGGCGTACATATACCAGACAGAATTATGCCTATTAAAGAAAAGCCACTTACTCGAGAGGAAATTAACGAAAGAATGCAACAAATGTTAAATGAACGCATGAAACAAGATAATGCCGTAAGAATAGAAGGTCCAA
The DNA here is from genome assembly GCA_041691235.1 of Chitinophagaceae bacterium. Classification (GTDB taxonomy): domain Bacteria; phylum Bacteroidota; class Bacteroidia; order Chitinophagales; family Chitinophagaceae; genus Ginsengibacter. The sequence goes on along the minus strand of JBEPVC010000008.1, from coordinate 3,866 downwards.
GGGGATGTTGGTGGTAGTTATCAAGAATGTCATGTAATAGATGAGTTGGGTTTTATTGGCATAGCAAGTGCCTCGGCTATTTTTTTAATTTCTCTCTTCCGTAAAAAACATTAGGCAGGTTTACTGGCAATTAATCAATTTACTGTCCTACAACTGGAATTTTAGAGTGCTGCTGATCTATTCTTTTTTTATTGTCTATCGCTTTTTGCACAACTGTAGGTAATTGCTCTTCTTCACCCTCAAATTCCTTTAATAACGCATCTAATAATGCTTGTCTGTGAGGATTTAAAGAACTGCTATTCCCAGAAATATTTAAAGATAAGGAGGGTTCAATCCTTCTTTCCTGCCCGAGAAAGGATAATAGATTACTTGATGTCATAGAAGGAGTTTTCAGCGATATAGGAGGCATCTGTTTTTTTTGTGGGGAAGTACTTTCGTATGAATCTGAACTTTCTTCACGTGCATGTTTGGTTGACTTTCTTGTATCTTCTTCATGAGTTTTTACGGTAGGCTCACCATCATCATCTTCTTTCACTGCGCCAACTTTATCATCTTTTAATTTCAAGGCTTGCATGTGAACATGGCTTGTTTCCCATTTTTCCAGAATATCCTTTCTCTTTTTTTCATCAGATTCTTCCCCTATGGCTACAGGAATGATCGAATCAAAAAAATAATTGATCGTTTTCTTCATATCTAATAGAGGGGCTTTTTCAGCTTCTTGCCTGAGAAAAGCAGAATCAGCTTCTCGGCAGCCTTCTGCGATTAAATAAACGTCTGTATCCAGAATTTCAGCTAATGCTTCGTTAATATCTTTAAATAAAAATTCAGGCTCAGCTTGAGTGTATTTAGCTAGAATGGAAAGCACTCCCTCTTCCTCATTTCCAGATGAAAAAAACCTTAGGTCAGTATATCCGTAACTTTTAGCAGTAGATAATAATTTTTCATAATGGTCTATGATGTTATTCAAAGTGTTATAGGTAATCATAATGAGTTCCTCATTTTCCTCGTTTCTTAAATAAAAAAATTATAACATGTGTAGATACTTTTTTAAATATATTAGAGATTGTCTACTCCATTAAGTAAGTTTTTGCCGAATGTTCGGCGGCTCTTGGGTAGCGCCTGAATCTTCTTGGTTCCCCCTTTTTTTCTCATTAACCTTCTTCTGTTGTTGAGGTTGGAGTTCTACTCCACCTTCGATTACCTGCGCTATTTGTTGAATTTCTTTTTCAGGCACTACCTTATTGGGATCATGGATCATCTGTTTTTGTAAAACTTTAAGAGCAGCAGGTATTTTATCCAAGCTTCCTTCTTCTAGCTTTTCTAAAGCAGAACATACCTGTAATATATGCCACCTACCCTCTAGTAATAAATTTTCCTTCTCTCCTTCTTTAAATTCCTGGGGTTGTAATTTTTCTGAGACTTCTTTTAATTTTTCCCAATGCCTATCACGTAATTTTTCTTGGTTCCCTTTACTCGACAATTTATTTAACATCGTTTTAAAATTATCACAAAAATTAGGGGAATTAGGTATCTTTAACTTTTTTGCAATGTCCAAAATTTCATTTTTTTTATCAATAATTTTTTGCTTTCCTGCTTGATAGGATGGCTCTTTTATAAAAGCAAAGAGACGAGTCCCTTTCACCGCATCAGGTTTTAAATCGCCTTGAATAGCTTGATCAATGCTGTCAGATTGAATTTTTACTCTGTCTAACATAAATTGATACTGTTCTTTCGTTTGCCCGGCAGGTATTTCCTTTAAAAGTTTTGCAATCAGTTCAATACGCCTCTTTGCGTGTTCGTTGAACTCTTTCCATTTACTAAATCTATCCATAAATTGCGCATCATTAATTTTTTCTAAAATCTGATACGACTCGTAAATAGCATTGATTATACCAAGATTCGTGAGATACTCCCGGAATGGTAAGAATTCAGCTTGATCTTTTTTAAGCTCTTTATAAAGGCAAACATCTTGCATAGAAGCCTCGAAAGAGACATCATGCACTAAGTGATTATTACGCATGTCCTGTAACAAAGCGCAAGATTTTTCAGGCAAGAATGCGCGAATATTATCGGGTAACTTCGGTGCCAACTTTTCCTGTTTTGCAACAATTTCTCCAGCAAAAGCAAGATAATAAAAAACGGTGTATTTTCGATCAACTGTATCATCACATAAGTTAGCATGAATAATAGAAAAGATTTCTGCGAGTTGGGCAATGTAATTTAAGTGTTTCATGGTTGTAACAAGCGATTTCCCAAGGTCTAATTCAAGATTAAACAATTTTGGCACACTACTCTCCATTCCTAAGAGTAAAGCAGCATTACTACTTAAATCCGATTCGATTTTTTTGCTTTCTTCATCAACGATAGGGTTTTTATGTTGCATAATTATTCCTCGCATTTTTATCTTGTATGTTTTAATTACAGCACATTTAATAAAAAATGTATTACTACTAATCTATCTATTATAGAATTACAGAACAACTAAAATCTTTCCGAAAAAATCTCGGAATTTTGTGAGTATATTTATCAAATGTTTTAGAAAACCTCAAAAAATAACGATTTTGAAGTCTCGCATATTCAGAAAATTCAAAAGAATTTTTTGGAGATCCTCCAAATAAGGGTGGATGATTTTTTTTGGCAAATATTCAATCACTGCAAATAGTCATCTCGCTGTATCACAAGAAAATGCCACTCTCTCGTCACTGAACCTCTCTCTTTTGGACGGTCTCATCCAAAACAAAGGCTCTGTCATAAAGCGACCTTCAATTTTTCTGGTAACACCCATAGACAGACTTTTTCACCGTTTTTCTTAACGACTTCGACCTGAATTTTTTTGAGAGCAATCCGAGTCATTTTTGCATTGACTGGATAAATATATCCGTACCCGGCTTGTGGCTCATGAAGCCATACCACCTGGTCATTGATTTTAAATGTCATACAGTCTTTCTCACCGCCTGAGAGAAATGGCCTACCCTGCAAAAGCCATCACCCTTTCTTATTTTTCTATCCCTTATCCTCTATCAACCTGGCAATAACTTCTTTAGCCCGTCTCTCTGCGTCTTGAATTTCATCCTGTCCTATTTCCTTATTTTTAAATTGTTTGCGAAGTAATTTTCGTAAAAGCGCGACATTTTGTGCAACCAGTTCTACTATTTTAAGATCAAAATAACTTTTAGATTTGTCTATTTTTTAAACTATAACACTCTGCTGAATTTGCGTATCTATGACTAATCCTTTTTCAATTAAGAATCGCACATACCGTGTGATCTTGGTTCCTTGATTTTCGGCGTTCCTTTCTAAAATCTGAGAAAGCCCGTCATCCACTCGCACGCTGTACTGTTTAATTTGCATAAAATACTTCCATTTTCCAGATTTTTTAGCTTACCTTAAAAAAGTGCAATAGACATCGGATTTAATGTCTATAGAAGTTGAAAAATTCAACCTCAACCGCCTTTTGACCTCTATAGAGATTAAATTTAACCTCTATAGAAGTCAAATAAGCCTTTTTGACCCTCAAAAAATGATGCTTTTTCTGAGCCTTCCAAAAATGAAGTATAAAAAAGTGCTATAGAGGTCTAATTCAATCTCTATAGGGATCAAAAATTTTATCAAAAAGAGCTAAAGATCGTATTATGACCTCTATAGAGGTTGAATCAGACCTCTATAGAGATTATTTCTTTATTCAAAAAATTTAGCAAAATACGCGCTGAAAAGCCGAAATTCAACCTCTATAGACCTCTTTTTGAAATGGTCTTTTTTTGGCAGTCTGTAAATAAATAATTTTATTTATTAAACACTTATAACTCTATTACACGTGACAATTTTATTGCGACGGGTGTGGAAGCTAAAATACTCAAAGCCGTAAA
>JBEPVC010000007.1:0-18499 GCA_041691235.1 Chitinophagaceae bacterium | reverse complement strand
CTTGCAATAATACCTCTTGCTTTTCCATCAATTTTTACAATATCATGCATTTCATGGCGTGAGTACATAGTCACATTTCCCAAAGAAACCTGTCTTTCCAAAGCGCTGTATGCACCCAGTAATAATTGCTGGCCTGTTTGCCCGGCTGCATAGAATGTACGCTGCACCTGCGTTCCGCCAAATGAACGATTGCTTAGTAATCCTCCATATTCTCTCGCAAAGGGAACGCCTTGTGCCACGCACTGATCAATTATGGAATTACTTTCCTGGGCAAGCCGATATACATTTGCCTCACGTGAGCGATAATCACCACCTTTTACCGTTTCATAAAAAAGACGGTAAACGGAATCTCCATCATTCTGATAATTTTTTGCTGCGTTTATGCCTCCTTGTGCGGCAATGGAATGTGCACGCCGTGGGCTATCCTGGAAACAAAATGCTTTTACTTTATAACCTAATTCCCCAAGCGTTGCGGCAGCAGAAGCACCCGCAAGTCCTGTACCTATTACTATTATTTCAAGATTCCTTTTATTGGCAGGGCTTACAAGATTTGCATGGTTCTTATAATTCGTCCACTTTTTTTCAAGCTCGCCGTCTGGAATTTTTGCGTCTAATACCATACGTTAGTGTTATATTTTAAACTGAAAGTTTTTCAGTGAATAATTTTTTATTGAAGCCATCCTGCCATAAATGAAATCGGCATCATTGCAAATAATATGCAAATAACAATTGAATAAAAAATACCAATACCTTTTACAATAGGAGTCCACCGCCTGTGATTAATTCCAAATGTTTGAAACGCACTTTGAAATCCCTGTAATAAATGAAATAAAAGTGAAATCAATCCTAGCATATATAAAGTAAACCACAAAGGATTAGTGAATATCTCTTTCATTTCCTGATAAAGATCAATAACAGGTCCATTGAAATACAATTCGTGCTTGGTGCTCGCCCAAAAATGATATAAATGCATCACAAGGAATAACAATAAAAAAGTTCCGAGCCAGCCCATATAACGGCTATACCACTTTATTTCTTTTGGATAATTTTGCCTGCTATAATTTATTTTTCTTGCGGCTCTATTTTGTTGCCATAGTAAAAGTCCTTGGATTATGTGTAAGATAAAAACGGCAAACAAACCTACTTCCAGAAATCTTACAAAATAATTATGAAGCATAAAATGCGCAGAGATATTAAACGTAGCGCCATCATCATTATAAAAAATAAGTGCATTGAGGGCGGCATGAACAACAAGATATATTATTAGAAAAAAACCAGTTAAGCCCATTAAAATTTTTTTTCCTATCGAAGAAGTAAATAACTGTTTCCAGGTCATAAATCAGGGAGTTGACAAATTTCAGATATGCAAAAATACTACAGGAAGTTTGATAATTAATAATTGGAAAAATGAAAATTAAAAGTTGAAGTGATATTTAAAATTAAAGTCGCGTATTCAAAACAGATTACTCTAACCTCCTTAATAAAATATTATCTACCTGGTTGAAAAGAACGTCAGGTTTTAATGTGCGCCATGCGGGAAAATTTATCAATGTAATAAATTTATTAAGCTTTGCTTTTATAAAATCGTGTTGCGTTTGCTCAGGCATATTCAGGCATATTATCCAGCCACCTGCTTCTCTCACATCTTCATCCCATTCTTCATAATAACTATCATCGCTGCTGTGAAAGTTTAAAACATTTTCCGCTATCAAAATAAATTTTGATATTCCCTGGCGCATAAATTCGTCAATAACATCACGCTTCAGCAGCATTATATCATTTTCAATGGCGTCGTTCCATTCACCAAGTAATTCTATAATCGCATACTGTTCCTGGTAATCTACCATCAAAACTTTCAGGTATAAAGTAGCGCTGCCAAACTCGTCCCATTGCGGATGAATGTAATAGTTATATATCGTTTGGGTATATGCAAATTCACTATATTCTCTTCCGTAAAATAGAGATCTTTCATCGTTTTCGGAGGTATATATGTATTGCCAGTTATCGTATGGTTCTATATTCTGCATTTAAAATTTTTTGCGCATTTTTTTGTAGTGAAATTTCTATTGCAAAAATATTACACTTGTTCCTTTAAACATAATTTGCAAATGATAATAATACAAAAAAATCATTTTCTTCTTTGCTCAAAAGAAGAAATAAAAAAAGCCGCCCAAATGGGCGGCCAGTTAATAGACCCCATCAATCAATTTATTCGATAACTAATTTATCGCCATAAATAATTTTATTGGCATCATCTGTAATTTTAATCAGGTACATGCCGGATGCCTGCTTTGTTTGAAATTTATAATTTACAATCTGGCCCATCGCTTTTGTATATACCTCTTCAGTTTCAATAACGCGGCCTTGCAAGTCAGTAAGTGCAATTCTATATTTGCCCGCATGTGTTTCAAATGTAATTTTAACTTGTCCGCTACTAACAGGATTTGGATAAATAGTAATATACTTGTTGCCGGTTACTTCTATATTATTAAGAACAGGCACACCAACGCTGTTTTGTTTTTCGCTTTGATGCAAAAGGTTAGAACTTGCCAGGTCAGACGCGTTGTAGATTGGTCCATTAGTAACCAGCTTTGTTGATGTAAGGTCTTTCATATTTACTTTATAAAAGCCTTCAAAGGTATTTGCGCTGCTTACAATAACATTGTCATCATCTATAACTGCAACTCCGTTTACTGTGAAAGAAGCTGACAAATTGCTGATGGTTCCTTTGTACGTTGCAACACGTGTTTCCGGATCAATCACAAAAACATTACGGCCAGCACTCATCAAATATAATTTTCCAAAGGCGTCTGCAACCATATCGCCGCCCCAGCTGCTGCATTTGTTATGAACAGAAATCCCATTGTTAGATTCAGCATCCACAATGTTTCCCAAATCAGAAATAACAACTTTATTACCAGTTGTAAAACGAATAAGATGATTCGCATCATTCGTCAGCGCATAGCCGTTACCGTCAGAACCAATTGTCATGCGGGTGATATTAAATGACTCATCATTATAATCAACATTGCTTACCAATGGCTTTTGAATTGTATAAAATGAAGGAGTTCCGCTGGCATTTCTCAAATCGAGCCAGGTAAGCTGCCCGGTACGCATAGACGCAAAAAATAATTTGTCGTGCTTTTTATCATAAGCAGCCGCAGCACTCATTAGTAAAGTTGGTGAGGGATTCGCAACAATTATTTTATCAGCTGAAACAATAATTTGGGGTGAAACAATCACATTGTTTTGACTGGTGCCTCCAGTATTACCCTGAATGGTAATTTGATCAACCGGTTTTTTGGTATCAGCATCTAAAAGAGAAAATTTTGTTTTACCGTTTTCAAATAGTGTCGCATTTATATTTCCGGAGCTCATATCAATTTCCCTGATGTCCGTCCAGTTAAAATTTCCATTGCCCTGCCCTGTTATTGCAAAGGCTCTGGAGCTTAGCTGCGAAAATCCCGGTAAAAAAATTGTAATAAAAAAAGAGGAAAGTAAAAGTTTGAATTTCATAAAAGAACTTTTGGTTAACAATAAAGATGGTTCTATAAATTTAATGGAAATTCCTAATATTGCAATGAATTATTCGCGGTTTTCAATGGCCTTTTTTACGCTGCCGTATTTTAACAATAATTCTTTGGCGGTTGCATGGTTGGTAATGCCGGATTTTTCCATAAGCATCTGTACGCCACGGTTTATAACCTTTTTATTGGTGAGTTGCATGTTTACCATTTTATTATCCTCTACCCTTCCGATCTGGATCATTGCGGCCGTTGAGATCATATTTAAAATCATTTTTTGCGCGGTACCGCTTTTCATCCTTGTGCTGCCTGTTACAAATTCCGGTCCTACAATTACTTCGACGGGGTAATCGGCGTAGGCGCTTATAGGAGAGCCGGGATTACACGCTATGCTTCCTGTAATTATTTTATGCTTGCTGCACTTTTTTAACGCACCAATTACATAGGGCGTAGTTCCGCTTGATGCTATACCTATTACAACATCTGCCTTGTTGATTTTATGCTTGCTCAAATCTTTCCAACCCTGCTCAATATCGTCTTCAGCCGCTTCAACAGCGTTGGTAATTGCTTTTTTGCCCCCGGCAATAATTCCGACAACGAGCCCGGGAGGAACGCCGTAAGTTGGCGGACATTCACTTGCATCTAAAATGCCTAATCTTCCGCTCGTACCGGCTCCTATATAAAAAAGCCTTCCTCCGGCAAGCATTTTATCCGCTACAGCTTCTATAAGCTTTTCAATTTGAGAAAGCGATTCTTCAACGGCAACGGCTACCTGCTTATCTTCCTCGTTTATATTTTTAATGATTTCGGCAACATGCATTTTTTCAAGGTGCCTGTATTGTGATGACTGTTCAGTAATTTTTATAAAAGACATTCCGATAAATTGAAAGCATCAAAACTATTAAAGATTTTTTATTAATAGAAGATTAGATAAATTGAAAAAAGAATAAATTGATGTATGCTTGTGATTTTTTCAAAGTCAACAGGTGAAAATAAATTTTGAAATGAAGCGAATTATAACTTTCATTTTGCTTATATTTTGTAATTGTGGGTTACAGGCCCAACAAAAAATTCCGCGATTTAAAGTAATTGCTCTTTATGAAAACGGTGGTCATCATATTTTGTATTCAAAGGCAGCAAAGTTGTGGCTTGATAAACTGGCCGTCGACAGTAATTTTTCCATTGATTATATTCAAAATACCGATTCAATTGACGATAATTTTTTAAGTAGATACCAGCTTTTTATTCAACTGGATTATCCTCCGTACGGATGGAAAGACAAGGCTGTTCAAGCCTTCCAACATTATATTACGACAGGCGAAGGTGGGTGGATTGGCTTTCATCATGCAAGTCTTTTAGGTGAATTTGACGGGTATCCGATGTGGCAATGGTTTTCTGCGTTTATGGGTGACGTTATATATAAAAATTATATTGCAACATTCGTAAGTGCAAAAGTAAAGGTGGAAGATACCGCTAACCCTGTCATGAAAGGTGTGCCGTTATTATTTACAATCGATAAAGAAGAATGGTACACGTATAATAAAAGTCCACGACCGAATGTGCATGTGATTGCAAGCGTTGACGAATCAACCTATCAGCCGGGCTCTGATATAAAAATGGGCGACCACCCCGTTATTTGGACAAATCCAAATTATAAAGCCCGCAACATTTATATATTTATGGGGCATTCCCCTGAACTGTTTAACAATCCTGTTTATCCAATTATTTTTCGCAATGCAATTTTTTGGGCAGCAGGCAAAAATTAAAGATGAAAAAAATCAATTTCATATTGACGATTATTGGAATGCTATGCAATTCCCTGCATTGTTTAGCGACTCCCATAATTTATATTAATCAAATTGCATTCGATACTGAAAGCCCTAAAATAGCTGTTATTGGTGTTGATAATAAACTTCCCGAAAAATCAGTTTTCACTATTATCAATTCAAAATCAGGTAAAATAGAATTTACTTCTTTACTAGGTAAGCCGAAGAGCATTGATGAATGGGTTGCAGGAAAATTATTTTACAAGGCTAATTTTTCATCTTTCAAAAAAAGCGGAAATTTTAAACTGCGGATTGTTGTAAATGGCATTGCCTGCAATTCATACAATTTCACGATTGAAGAAAATGCGTTGGCCAGATTTACAATTTCGTCTATCGTGCATTATTATAATAAACAGCGTGCTAATACGCCGCAGGAACTGGAAGCAGATAAACATATTCTCTTGCATGGAAGCGCTAAAACTGTTGATGTACGCGGCGGATGGTGTGATGCATCCGGGGATGTAAGTAAATATTTTTCGCATCTTGCTTATGCTAATTTTATGTCACCGCAACAAACGCCGTTAGTTACGTGGTCATTAATTAATACATCTGAAGCAATACCAAATCATCTTATTAAATGGAAAATCAAAGACTCACTTGATGATGAAGCGTTGTGGGGTGCGGATTATATGATGCGTTGTTTAAGTGACAGCAATTATTTCTATATGATTGTCTTCAGTTATTTTAATAAGGATCCGTCGGCGAGAAGAATAGTGGGCCTTCACGCAAATAGTGTTACCACCAATGAATATCAATGTGCTTTTCGGGAAGGCGGTGGAATGGCTATTGCAGCGCTGGCACGCATTTCACAATGGAAAAAAAATGGCGTATTTACCTCGCAACAATATCTCGATGGCGCCAAACGCGCCTTTGCAAACCTCTTAGTTAATAATACAAAATATGATGACGACGGAAAGGAAAATATTATAGATGATTATTGTGCTTTAATGGCGGCGACGGAATTATGGGTAGCAACAGATAGCTCTTTATATCGTGATGAAGCAAGAAAACGCGCGCATAATATTGAAGGTAGAATGACTGACAGCGGCTATTTCAGAAGTGATGATTTGAACAGGCCCTTCTGGCATGCGTCAGATGCTGGAATGCCGCTGGTTGCATTTCTGCGTTACCTGGAAAAAGAAAAAGATACCGGAGAGAAATACATCGCCTTAAAGGTTATACAAAAAGGGCTACAATATAATCTAACGGTAACGAATAGGGTAAGTAATCCGTTTGGTTATGCAAGGCAAAGCTTTTTGTATGAAGGAAAGATTAAAGAAGGATTTTTTATTCCTCATGAAAACGAAACGGGTTGGTGGTGGCAGGGAGAAAATGCAAGATTAGGGTCGCTCGCCACTGCAGCACTTCGGGGAAGAGATGCCCTGCATTCAGAAAAAAATAATGGAGGTTTCAAAGATTCCCTTGCTGTATTTGCATCACAACAAATTTCATGGATAGCAGGCTGCAACCCCTACTCCATTTGTTTCATGTACGGGTTTGGCAAAACTAATGTGCCTTATATGCATTCTAATTTTGGCCATGGTTCAGAAAAAGGGGGCATTTCAAATGGCATAACAGGCAAGGATGGTAACGGCGACGGAAGTGGCATCGATTTTAAAACTGAGGCGCAAGGAAATGAATGGCGATGGACTGAACAATGGATACCACATGCAGCATGGTTTTTACAAGCGATTACTGCCTTGGTTAAAGAATAACAGAAAATATAATTATAATTTATATTTTAGTTTTGCTAATAATAATCAATCTCAATAGTATTCAGAACCTGCGGATTTCAAAAACCACACAAAAAATTTGTTATGATAAAAAATTCAAAAATTCCCGGAAATTATCAAACAGTAATGCCATATCTAATTATAAAAGACGCTGCAAAATTTATTTCTTTCTCTGAAAAAGTTTTTGATGCGACTCTTACTCATAAAACAATGCGTGATGAAAATATAATAATGCATGCAGAAATTATGATTGGAGAATGCACCATTATGTTTGCCGATGCAACCGATACCTTTAACGAGCGGCCTGCAGGATTATTTATTTATGTTGACGACGCCGACAAAACTTTTCAAAAAGCGATCGAAGCAGGAGCAAGAATTCTCAATGAACTCTCCGACCAGCCTTATGGACGAAGCGGTGGTGTAACAGATCCTTTTGGCAATTCATTGTGGATTACATCTATAAAATAATATTTGAAAACATCTCTTGAGGTTACTGTCATTTAAAGATTTATTGATGGTATTTTTTTTGTATAAAATTAGTGACAGAATAAATTTTTTTGAAAATATTGTCTTAAACAAATAGTATCTTAGTAAAGATTTTTCAACATACCAAACCGGAACTACATTAACTTATAAAAAGTGTTTTATGAAAAAACAATTTTTACTATTGCTGATATCCTGTATTCCTGTACTAAATATGCTTGCCCAAAATTGTGCTGTCAATATTGATTCTTTGAAAGGAAAATATGACGGCAATTGTAATAAAGGAATAGCAAATGGAAAAGGAACTGCAACAGGTGTTGACTCTTACACAGGTGATTTTAAAAATGGTTATCCTGATGGACAAGGAAAATATGTTTGGAGAAACGGAAGCACTTATGTAGGCTCATGGAAGAATGGTTTTTTTGAAGGTGAAGGAACTTTACATAAAATGAATTTAGACAACACTGATAGCGACATCGTTTTAAATGGTTTCTGGAAGAAGGGGAAATATATTGGCAAATACGAAAAACCTTATCTTGTTCATACGTTGACAAATAATATAACGGACGTGAGTGTCCGAAAATTAAATAGCCACGGATCTGAAGTAACGCTGAATGTAAAATCTATCACCGGAGGTGGATCCAATAACGAATATGAGCATCTTCCAAAACCAACTTTGGTAGGGATACAACAAATTGAAGGAAGATTTGAGCAGCAGGTGGCAGATGAAAGTAGTTCATTGATGTCAAACAGATATATACTAAGAAATATTACTTATCCCTTCTATGCAATTTTTTCTTTTGAAACAAAAAATGATACAAAGTTTGATGTTGAAAGAGTCGGAGTAGAACTCCTGGAAGATGGAAACTGGTATATGCAGATAAACATCGATAATTAGACAATCATCAATCAGATCTTTTATAAGTAGTTTTTAAAGAATTTTTCATGCAATAACAATTTAATCAGGATTTACACTTATCCAATTTATTATTTTATCATAATTAGACGAATATCTTTTTTTATACCTAAGCCTTCAACATGCAAAATATATATTCCACTCATGCAATTAACAGGGACTTGTATATTCCATTGATTAATCCCTGCATTTACATCAACTTTCTGTTGCAATAAAATCTTCCCGCCAATATCCGTAAGCAATAAATTTAGCTTACCTGCATTTTGCATTGTAGCCTGTAATCGAATAGCATTGGCGACTACGGGGTTTTGCAAAAGTTTTATTGCTTTAAATGATTCTTTATACTGGTTAAAGAAAATAATTTTACTGTAAGAAATATTACCGGCAATATTTTTCATCTTAATGCGATAATATAATGTTGTTGCAGTTAATGTATCATTAAAACTATAATGATTTTGTAAAACAGGATTTGCATTTAGAGAGCCGATTTTTTGAAAATCAATTCCATTTAAACTTCTTTCAATTTCAAAAATATCACCTTTATCCTCATTCGCAGTAACCCATTTCAGCATTGTAAACTGAACCTCACGGTGGCCATTAAACGAAAATAATGTAACAGGAAGTACACCACTGATTACGCCCGCTTTTAAGCCATTTCCAAAACTTGTTACCCACACTTCATTCGCATTATATGGATTAAAGAAAACCCTCTCAGGCTGCCGGAAAGGATAATTATTTACCAATGACCAGCCTGGTACTCCAGCATTCATATCATTGCTCATCCATAGCCCCTGGGTTTCCGTAGTGAGATATGCCTGCGTAAGTAATAAAGGATTAAACGTTATTGAAGTTACCCTGTCGAATTGCGTACCGGTAAGTTTCGTCCATGACCCGCCCCGGTTAGTTGTTTTGAACAATCCGCCTTTCCCATTTGGCGCACCGCCCCATCCGCTGAATACACACACATACCAGGTATTTTGAGTTGGGTCTGATGGATCAATCACAATATCTTTTGTCCAGTATTGCATATCTGTATGGGAAACATCGGTCCATGAATTGCCTGCCGGATCATAAATAAATACACCTGAGCTTGCTGTGAATGCACCTGCGGAAGTTCTTCGTCCCGAAAATGTGCAAACCATTTTGCCATCATTCAAAACAACAATGCTTGCCGGGTGTCCTTGTGTACGTGGCGGAGCAGGCAATTGTGTCCATGTTGATGATGCAAGTAAATTTATATTATTACTCATCCATATGCCTCCCTGTCCTGCTCCGGAATTATAATTTATTACACTTGCGTACATTCTGTTAGCATTGTTAGCATCTGTTGCTACCCAGAATACCGGGTGATTGAACTGGTGCAAAAGCGTCCATGCGGCTCCGTTATTAGTTGAATAAATAATTTTTCCGCCTGCATCATTGGCATCTAAAATATTATCCTGCAACCTCGTGCTTTGGTACATATCATGAATGCCCGAGGTTGCGGCAAACATCGTTGAGCCCGTTGCATGTTTGGCAATGCGGTACATGCTGTTTACGCTCTGGCCTGTATAGTCAAAGCTCCACGTAACACCCGCATCTGTGCTTCTTGTTCCGTTAATATCAGAATAACAGCCAAACATGTTGTTTGCATCAGCCCAATAGACTTGCCAAACGGTAGTATTTTCTAATCCAATACTATGATAATATTTTTTTGCAGGTGTAGGTGAATTAGCCGCATGTTCATCAGCAGTATTCACATACGCCTGTTCCCAGTTAGCCCCGCCATCACTTGTTTTATGAACAAATCCAAAATCACCGAACAATACTTTATTGCTATTGTTAGGCGCTACGGTTATACCAAAACATGTTTCACCAAAGCCCCAGCCGCGATCACCACCCTGTCCTGACCAGCCGGTTTTTATATTCTGATTATTGGTTGTAAGAAATACTTTGTTCCAGTTAGTGCCGGCATTACCCGTTTTTATCACACAGTTGCCCCCGGTTGTTGCATCACTTCCGCCAAGATAAACAGTATTAATATCATTCCGGGCCATACCAACATACATCACAAAATCATTATTGATATTGATTCCATTCATTTTTGATGTCCATGCATTTGCTCCTGCATCAAGCGAATAAACATTTTTTGGGAAACCATAATAGTCCCACGGGAAAATACCGTTATACACATCAGTAGCGTTGGCTGTTATACAAAAGAACCGGGTGACACCACCAACTTTTGCACCCGCAAAAGAAAAAATATTTTCAGTGCCAGGCATTCCTGTTGTAGAAAGAAAAGAAAAACTTGTTCCTCCATTCGATGAAAATAAAATGCCTTCATTGGTTCCGATATAAATATTATTATTGTCAAAAAAAATACCTGCGATAGTTATGCCTGATCCTGAATTTGCAGCATTTTTTACGAGTGTAAAATTTATTCCTCCATCATTTGAAATATAAATAGAACCATAATATCCCATTACGATGCGGTTAGGATTTGCATAATCTGCTTTCAATGCATATACATCTTCGCCACTTAAAGGGTTTCCCGACAGGGCATTCCATGTAGCGCCTGCATTTGTTGTGTTTACAGCATAATTAATATTACCATCATTCGCTATGCAATAAGCAATATTATTGTTGCTTGTAAATTCATATGTTGAAATATTACTTACCTGAAGCTTTGTAAATGGAACCTGGCTGTATGTATTGCCAAAATCGGTACTGTGAAAGAGCTCGCTCATATCACACGCTATATAAAATTCATTATCATTTGAGGGATTTATTGAAGGATAAAATAAACTTCCACCGCCGCCGGGTCCACGTGGTTGCCAGACAGGAGGCTGGGCATTAGAATAAAATAAATAAAATGAAAAAAATAAGGAAAGTATAATACGCCTGGTAGAGAATATCTTCTTCATAGGTAGCGAGTTGGTTTTAAAAGAATATCACTGATGATGTGCAATTATTTTGCCATTCTCTTCATAATTAAGCTAAAAACTATAAGTTGAGCAGAAGTACTTATTGCATATAGTAAATTCGCTGCTGTTCTTACGATGTTATCACTATAAACTTACGATTGAATTATGCAATGTTCATCAAAACATTGGGCTAAGTTGTATAATGGGTGTCAGAAATTCCTATATCAAAATCAAAATCTTTATTCACCCTCCACGCTATATCTTTACTTTTATAACAATGATTTTACACGCTGAAATTGTATTCTTTCTTCAGCCCTGATATTATGAGAAAGTATTTTATTGAGCTTTTCCTTTTTATTGTTTTACTATCAACCACAAATCTTTATGGTCAGGCAACTTCCGATAGTTCTTTAAGTGAATTAAATAACACTATTGAAAAATCTCCGGAGTATGATGCCGAAAAACTCAAAGCGATAAAACAACTTAAAGCTTCATTTGAAAAAGAAAATAATCCTGATAAGTTTTCACAATTCTCAAAATTATACGAAGCGTATAGAATTTTTAATTACGACTCCGCTTACACTTATGCATCCCGGATGCAATCATTTGCGTTAGCTGCAAATGACAGTTTTAAAATAGCCTGGTCTAAAATAAAGCTAAGCTTCATCTTACTTTCATCAGGTATGTTTAAAGAAGTTTTTGATACTTTAAAAACTATTAACCTGCGTCACCTGGATGATAGCGGAAAAGCAGAGTATTATTCAGTGATTGCCCGCTGCTATTATGACCTTGCCGATTACGATAAGGACCAGTTCTATGCTCCGGCCTATGACATTGAAGGACACAAGTATATTGATTCCGCTTTGGTTTTTTATTCAAAAAATTCATTTGAATATTATTATTACAATGGTCTCAAGAATATGCTGTCAGGCAATTCAGATATTGCCCGTCAATATCTTGGAAAGCTCATGAACAATCCTGATTTGTCTCCACACGAGTTGGCAGTTACTGCGTCTACCCTCAGTGATATTTATATAAGAAGCAGGCAAACCGATACTGCTATTAACCTGTTAGTAACAGCAGCCATCTCAGACATAAAATCATCTACCAAAGAAACCTCGGCCACGTTTACTCTCGCTACGCTACTATTTAAGCAAAACGATTTCAAAAATGCTTCTACTTATATTGAAAAAGCAGTTAACGATGCGTTGTTTTATGGTGCAAGACAAAGGAAGGTTCAGCTTAGCGCAATTTTGCCGCTTATTGAAGCAGAAAAATTAAACGCTGTTGAAAAAGAAAATCATTTGGTTCTTACTTACGCTGTTGTGGTAACTCTGTTATTGGTATTATTGATCATACTTGCGATAATTATTTACAGGCAGGTTAATAAATTAAAAAATGCAAAAAGAGTGATTTCAGATGCACACCTTCACCAGCAGGTTATCAACATGAAATTATTGGAAGCCAATAAAATTAAAGAAGAATATATAGGTTACTTCTTCAGCGGCAACTCTGAATTTTATTCAAGAATAGAAAGATTTAAAAGATTGGCGGAGCAAAAGATTGCCGACAGAAAACCTGATGAAATCCGTTTTCTTATTAACAACCTCAACCTTAAACACGAAAGAGAGGAACTTTTAAAAAGCTTTGACCAGATATTCCTAAACCTCTTCCCTGATTTTTTAGAAAAGTTCAATGCATTTTTTAAAGAAGCAGATAAAATAAAACTTAAAGAAGGTGAATTGCTAAATACCGATCTGAGAATTTTTGCTTTGATAAGAATGGGCATCCACGACAATGAAAAAATTGCCCGCATTTTAGAATATTCAGTTAATACGATTAACACTTATAAAACCCGCATCAAGAATAAATCCATTCTTCAAAACGAAGATTTTGAGCATCAGGTAATGGAAATAGCCGCAATCTGATGCAAAACATTTTCTTGAATCGCTTACTTTTTTGTTATATATCGTAATGCTATAATATTTTTTAAGATTATAGTAATCAGGCAATTATTGTAAGCGAAATAATTATTTTGAATTTATTCTTTATATTTTTCTTATATAATTTGGAATCTTTTTCATTAAGCCTCAATTTTTCATTCTGAAAAAAATAGAACAATTCATTTCATTTTCATCACAGAAATATGAATTGTAAATTAAGAAATGAGGAAAATTTTAAACACGGATTTAGCAATCATCCCTGATACTGTTTATGAGATCAACAATTAAAAGAATACTGCCCGGCTTTTTGTTTAAAAGTTCTTTTACTTGAACAAATTAATGTACTTAAGTGTTGTTAAGTGCAAGCCTGGTAGTATTTTCTTTTAGTTGAAAAAAATTTTAGATGGCAAGGCAAAACTCCGGCGAACGAGTAAAGCTAGTGCACCAACCCGTTTTAAAATCCATTTTTCCAAAAGTGTAAGCGCATGCGTACACAGCCGTATTTTGAGCGAAAGTTACGGCAGGTGCTTATTTCCATTTGATGGAAGGAGCAATTATATCTGAAACTAATTACCGTAAATTGCTGCTGATTTATTTGAGCCTGATCGCCAATAAAATTTAATATATGATTTTAAAAAAAACATTTGCTGTTTTAATAGTTAGTTTTTTATTGGTATCTGCACGGGCGCAGGAGCAGAAAGAATTTTCCGTAAGCATGAATAAAGTGAAACTGTCTTTTATGCTTACTGAAAAAGGTACACCGATGTATGCAATTTCTTATAGAGAAAAACAAATTATAAAGCCATCACAAATGGGGTTTGTATTTACCAACAATGATGATTTCAATTCCGGTTTTGAATTAACCGGTTCCGATAAAAATTCCGTGGATGAAACATGGAAACCGGTGTGGGGTGAAGTGAGCAGCATTCGCAATCACTATGAGCAAATAATATTTCATCTCAAACAAAAAAGCACTGCACGTTTGCTGGATATTGATTTCAGAGTTTTTGAAGACGGTGTAGGTTTTCGATACGAGTTTCCGCAGCAGCCCAATCTTAAATATTTTATTGTAACAGATGAGTTAACGCATTTCAATCTCTCAGGTAATCACAAAACATTTTGGATCCCGGGCGACTACGATACTAACGAGTACCTGTACACGACATCAAAAATAAGTGAGATAGACAACAAGTCCCTGGTTGAAAAGAGCACAGATATTGCTGTGCGTGTTGCGCCCGATCGGTATGCAGTTCAAACCCCGCTGATGATGAAAACGGATGATGGTATTTATATTAATTTTCATGAAGCTGCGTTAATAAATTATCCGGCCATGCAATTGCATGTTGATAATAACAGCTTTGAGTTATCGGCAAATCTTGTTCCAGATGCTTATGGAAACAAAGCTTATTTGCACGCACCCTTTCATACCCCATGGAGAACAGTTATTGTTAGTGATAAAGCCACAGATATTCTTGCTTCAAAAATGATTCTTAATTTGAATGATCCATCTTCTATTACAAATACATCATGGATAAAGCCAATGAAATTTATAGGCGTATGGTGGGAAATGCAAACTGGCAAAGGAACGTGGAGCTATGCAAATACTGCAGACGATAAAGATGCCAATGGAAATTTAATTCCTAGCGGAAAGCATAGCGCTAATACCACAAACGTAAAACGATATATAGATTTTGCGTCAAAGAATGGAATTAAAGGAGTGCTGGTTGAAGGATGGAATACCGGGTGGGAAGATTGGTTTGGAAACTGGAAAGAAAATGTTTTCGATTTTGTAACCCCCTATCCTGATTTTGATGTGAAAGCTATAGAAGAATATGCCAGGCAAAAAGGAGTTGAAATGATAATGCACAATGAAACTTCCGGCTCAGCTACCAACTACGAAAGGCAAATGGATACAGCATTTCGATTTATGAATACGTTTGGATATCATTCCGTAAAAACAGGATACGTTGGAAAAATTATTCCGCGGGGCGAACACCATGACGGACAATGGATGATCAATCATTACAATCGGGTTGCAGAAAAAGCAGCCCATTACAATGTAATGGTAGATATGCATGAACCCGTGCGCCCTACTGGTTTACAACGAACCTATCCTAACTGGTTGGCGTGTGAAGCCGGAAGGGGAAATGAATACAATGCTTTTAGTATTGGCAGCCCGCCGGAGCATGAAACCATTCTTCCTTTTACAAGATTAATGGGTGGCCCGATGGATTATACACCCGGCATTTTTAAATTAAAAGGATACAATGCTGCGTTTCCTGAAAGGCAAATGCATTCTACCCTGGCAAAACAGCTTGCATTATATGTTACTCTTTACAGCCCTTTACAGATGGCCGCAGATCTTCCTGAAAATTATGAAGCACACATGGATGCTTTTCAATTTATAAAAGATGTGCCTGTGGATTGGGATGATACAAAAATTATAGAAGCAGAGCCGGGAGATTATGTAACCATTGCCCGTAAAGAAAAAGGAAAATCAAACTGGTTTGTGGGTGCCATTACAGATGAAAATAGCAGGATCGCTAGGGTTCCTTTGTTATTTTTAGATAATGGAACAAAATATATTGCTACAATTTATGCAGATGCAGAAGATGCAGATTGGAAAGATAACCCTGCCGCATACACGATAAAACAATTTATTGTTACGAATAAAAATAACTTATCCTTGAAACTTGCGAAAGGTGGTGGTGCAGCAGTTGCCATTATACCTGCTTCACCTGACCAGGTAAAAAAAATAAAAAATATTAAGAGCTTAGCTAAATAAGATTTTTACTTATTGTTCTTCAACGCTTCCCTGGCAATTATCCACCTTCATATCGGAAATATCATTTATGCCTGTTTTTTCAACAACTTCCTGCATTTCCAAACGGACGCGGGTAATGCTTGTTTTTACTGAACAGGAAATATAATATGATTTTCCGCTTTCAGCATCCACTTCTACCTCAGTTTCTTTTTTACCAATTCCCACACCACCACGCTTTGCACTAATGATATGTTTGCCTGCCTTTACAGGAACTTTAAAATATCTTTTGTTACTAATTTTACAAAGCTTTATGTCATCTACCCAGATGGCAAAATTTGTAAAGGCCCCCGAGAATTGTCCGCCACGATAAATATAAATAAATGAGGAGTCTGCATCCGGAGCGAATTTAATTGCAAACCTGGTTGTTTTTGCCTGGGCTATCATAACAAATGCAAATGCAAGGAGTACAGTTGAAAAAAATTTTTTCATTTTATTTTAGTTTAAGTACTAAGATAATTTTGATTATATTAAACACAAAATTTATTATGTTTTATTTATTAATTTAAAGAAATCATTTGTTTATTGGCATAGAAAGTTAAAGCGAAATAATTATTAACTTGCTTTAAAGTTATTAAAACGATTTTGATATGAAAACCAATGTTCACGCCGCTCTTGAAGATCCCCTTCAACTTACTAAAGAACAAATTAATTTTTTTAAAGAAAATGGCTTTATCAAATTAAAAAATGTGCTGCCACCTCATGTAATAAATTATTTGAATGAAACCATCTCCGCCGAAGTAAAACGTCTAAACACGCAGCATCTTCCTATAGAAGAAAGAGATACTTACGGAAAAGCATTTCTACAGATTATGAATGTCTGGACAAAATCAGACCAGGTAAAAGAAATTGTTTTCAGCAAACGGCTTGCAAAAATTGCTTCAGAATTATTGGGCGTTGATGGTGTAAGATTATATCACGACCAGGCGTTGTTTAAAGAACCCGGCGGAGGAATTACGCCGTGGCATGCAGATCAATATTACTGGCCTTTGTCAAATGATTCCACTGTAACAGCATGGATTCCTTTACAGGAAACACCGCTTGAAATGGGCCCTTTGGAATTCAGCGCACAAAGCTTTAAGCTAACAACCGGGAGAGATAAAGAAATTGGTGATGAAAGCCAGCAGATAGTTAATCAATCATTGAAGGATAACGGGTATAAGCATGTAGTTGAGCCATTTCAAATTGGCGAAGTTAGCTTTCACAGGGGTTGGTTGTTTCACCGGGCCGGCGCTAACAAAACAGATACAATGAGAGCTGTAATGACCATGATTTATATGGATAAAAATATGAAACTGAAAAAACCCGAAAATAAAAATCAACAAGTTGATTGGGAAACGTGGTGCCCCGGTGCAGAAATCGGAAGACAAATTAACACGCCCATCAATCCTATATTGTATCAAAGCTGATTTATTATGAGACTGAAAAATAATAACAGCAAATGAAAAAAATTAATGGCCTTATATTTCTTGCTTTTATCTCTTTAATTTTTTCTGAGGCAGCTTCCTGCCAAACAAAAACAGCAGATCCATTTAAGAAAATAAAAAATATGCCTGAAACATTCCAGGCAATACGCTTTTCTGAAATAAAGCCCACAGGCTGGTTGAAAGAACAAATAGAAAATAATCTGAACGGGTTCACCGGACATCTTGATAGCCTGGTTCCTGATCTAATTTTGAAAGATGATATTTATAATAAGGATCGACTTTCCAAAAAAATAAAAAGTAAAAATGTTGGTGCATTATCTGATGCTGGTGATTGGCAAGTACAATTTCTTTGGTGGAACAGCGAAACACAAAGTAACTGGTGGGACGGATATATAAGAAGTGCAATACTGGCAAATGATGTGCATCATCTTGCAAAAATTGAAAAGTATATTAAGAGGATTTTATCTACCCAGGATGCAGACGGGTATTTAGGAATTTATGATAAGGAACTGCGTTACAAATTTAATAATGAAAATGGTGAGCTTTGGTCAAAGACAACTTTATTAAGAGGAGTGCTCGCCTGGTATGAATATAAAAAAGATAAAACCATTTTAACTGCAATAGAAAGAGCCGTGCAAAATG
This sequence comes from Chitinophagaceae bacterium, assembly GCA_041691235.1. Lineage (GTDB taxonomy): Bacteria > Bacteroidota > Bacteroidia > Chitinophagales > Chitinophagaceae > Ginsengibacter. The sequence goes on along the minus strand of JBEPVC010000007.1, from coordinate 281 downwards.
TAATGGCCAATTATCCGATTAATGCATCGCATCCTTTTTATTCTGTAAATCCAGGAGGATTGACGCATGGCCTTGTTTTTACTGACCTATTGGAACAATTATTTCAACTTACCAAAGATGAAAAGTACCGTGATTATTGCTTATTTCTTTATAAAGATTTTTCTCAACAGGTATTAAACGAAGATGCACAATACAAAAAGCTTATTGATTCAAATTATAAATTAAACGATCACGGAGTTCATACGTATGAGCATGTGCGTGCTGTTGCAGCAGCTGTATAT
>JBEPVC010000006.1:0-19275 GCA_041691235.1 Chitinophagaceae bacterium | reverse complement strand
ACTCGGTTTTTCATAGGATATTGGATTATAACAGGGGTGGATTTTTATCCGGCCCTTTTTTTTGTTAAAAAACTCTCAATCATATTTTCAATAGCAACTTATTACAACAATACATCGACTCTATAAGTATAGATTCTTAATGTTAAGATTTAATGGTTAAGATTTTTTGATTATTTCCGGGCTTCTTTTTAGTTGCCCGGTTTTTTTACATATCGCCTTTTTGGCCCATTCCTACTTCGGCCATATCCGGAATTTCTTCTAATCGGTATTCACCGGCATCTAATTTCTTTTTGGTTTCATCAAACGCATGAAGTGTAAGTTCTGTGTCTTCGTCAGTATGGGCAGCGGTGGGTATCAGGCGATAAATTATTTGACCTTTTGGAATAACAGGATATACCACTATTGAACAAAAAATATTATAATTCTCTCTTAGATCTAAAACCATTGCCGTTGCTTCCGGAACATCTCCTTTCATATATACCGGGGTAACAGGACTATTAGTTGTGCCAATATCAAAACCTTTATCGCGCAATCCATTTTGAAGTTTGTTTACATTATGCCACAATTTTTCTCTGAGCTCAGGCATAGTTTTTAGCATTTCCATGCGCTTTACCATACCCTCTACAATTATCATAGGTAAACTTTTTGCAAAAATTTGTGAGCGAACATTATAACGCAAATAGGTCATAATTTTTTTCGGGCCGGCTATGAATGCTCCGATGCTTCCCATACTTTTTACAAACGTGCTAAAATACAGGTCAACATCTTTCTGGCAACCTTGCTCTTCATCTGCGCCTGCGCCTGTAGGCCCCATAGAGCCAAAACCATGAGCGTCGTCTATTAGTAAACGAAAATTATATTTTTTCTTTAACGCAGCTATCTCCTTTACTTTTCCCTGGTTACCACTCATTCCAAAAACACCCTCAGTTATTACTAAAATACCGCCTCCATTTTTTTCAGCCATTTTTTCTGCTCTTTGCAATTGCTTTTCACAATCTTCAACATCATTGTGCTTGTATTTATAACTGTAGCCCATGTGTAGTCGTACCCCATCAACAAGACATGCATGAGCTTCGCCATCATATACAATTACATCGCGCCTGTTTACAAGTGCATCTATGCAACTCATAATTCCCTGGTACCCGAAGTTCAGCAACATTGCATCTTCACGGCTTACAAAATCGGCAATAATTTTTTCAAGTTCTTCATGCATTGAAGTATTGCCACTCATCATTCTTGCTCCCATAGGATAACCCATTCCCCATTTTGCAGCAGCTTCTAAATCAATCTTTCTTGTTTCAGGATGATTTACCAGCCCTAAATAATTATTCAGGCTCCATACAATTTTTTCTTTTCCTCTAAAAAGCATTCTGCTTCCCAAGTCTCCCTCCAGTTTCGGAAATGCGAAATATCCATGTGCTCTTTCTACATACTGCCCAATTGGACCGCCATCTTTTATAAGTTTTTCAAAAACATCTGGCATGTTGTGTATTTTTTGTAAACGATGTCCGCAAAATTACAGCATAGGGTTTAGAAAATGTATCTCATTTATACGGGTATATTGAAGAAGCGGTAAAACAAAATTTTAAGATTCTGCAAAGTATTTATGAAAATAGGGAATCGTTTCTATGCCTTTATAAAAATTCTCAATTCCATATTTTTCATTTGGCGAATGAAGGTTATCACTGTCAAGACCAAATCCCATAAAGATTATTTTTATGCCTAATTCTTTTTCAAGAATAGAACAAATTGGAATACTTCCGCCGCCACGAACAGGAATCGGAATTTTTCCAAAAGTTTTTTCAACGGCTTTGGAAGCAGCGATGTATCCTTTGCTGTCAATGGGTGTGATGTAAGGCTCGCCGCCGTGATGCTCAAAAGATTTTACGGTTACTGATGCCGGCGCTATTTTAGTAAAATAATCTAAAAGCATTTTAGTAATCTTTTCTGAAGATTGATTGGGAACCAGCCGGGCAGAGATTTTTGCAGTGGCTTTAGATGGCAAGACAGTTTTTGCGCCTTCGCCCATGTAACCTCCCCAAATACCATTTATTTCAATTGTTGGGCGAATTCCTGTTCGCTCGTTTGTTGTAAATCCTTTTTCTCCCCAAAGCTCATTTACACCTACTTCTTTTTTAAATTCATTTTCATCGTATGGAGCTTTGTCCATTAATTTTCTTTCTTCTGCAGATGCTTCCACCACATCATCATAAAATCCAGGAATTGTTATGTGGTTATTTGCATCGTGGCACGAAGCAATCATTTGCGCTAAAATTGTTATTGGGTTTGCAACAGCCCCGCCATAAGTACCGCTATGTAAATCCCTGTCGGCGCCAGTAACTTCAACTTCAATGTATGATAAGCCGCGAACACCAATATCAAGTGACGGAGTTTCCATGCTTAACATCGAACTGTCGCTTATTAATATCACATCAGCTTTTAAAAGATCTTTATTTTCTTCAACAAATTTTCTAAGATTTGGAGAACCGATTTCTTCTTCGCCTTCTATTAAAAATTTAATATTGGTGATCATTGTATTTGTTTTCACCATGGTTTCCAGTGCCTTTATGTGCATAAAAAACTGGCCTTTATCATCGGCGGAACCGCGGGCATAAACTTTTCCATCTTTAATAACAGGTTCAAAAGGCCCGCTGTGCCAGAGTTCCAGGGGCTCTGCGGGCTGAACATCGTAGTGTCCATATACTAAAATGGTTGGCTTATTTTTGTCAACTATTTTTTCGGCATAAATTACGGGATAACCGTTAGTTTGCATTACTTCAGCTTTATCAGCGCCAGATGCAAGAAGACTTTGCTTAACAGCCTCAGCACAATTAAGCATGTCTTTTTTATGTTCAGTTTTTGCACTAACAGAAGGAATGCGCAGTAACTCAATCATTTCATCTAAAAATCTTTCTTTATTTTTTTGCTGATATTCTTTCCATTTTTCCATTCTACTTATCTTATTTTTTTTGATTAATAAATTAAAATGATTGTAAAATTTTTGAAGGGGGCAATATAAGAGTTTAGATTCAAAAAAATGAGAATAAAAAATTAACAGAGATTAATAAAATAATCAGCTGAATATTTGGAAAACCTAATTCATAATTTATACATTTGCACCAGATTGCTTTTCAATTCATCAGCCTTTGTTTTAGTTGCATCAATTATTTAATAGATGCCTCTATACAAAGGCTGAGTCCATTTAAAGGATGATAAGAGAAAATTCACCATGATCGTTTAACGCCACTAATTTTTATTTACATATCCAAACAATCCTCCGATACCCATTCTTATTTTTTTAGCAGCTCGGTAGTAATATTCTTTATTGAACAGTTGAGAGTCGTGCATTGCTTTGTATGTTAAGAAAAAACCTACCGGTGTAAGTACAATTACCGGTAGCCACATGCCGGTAATGGGATCGAGTATATTATCTTTTGTAAATTTTTCTCCAAAAATATTAAGCAGGTAAAATACCATAAAAAATAATAACGCGGCCACTATAGGTAGGCCCAGACCGCCTTTTCTAATAATAGATCCTAAAGGAGCTCCGATAAAAAATAATACGAGGCATGCAACAGAGAGAGATAATTTCTTATGCCATTCAATTTTATGAAGAATAATATCCTGCTGGCTGTTAGTATATTCCGTGCTCGTAATTTCCATTAAATTTCGCATACCCCCGACCGTGCTAAAAGCTTTTTCATAAACGGTAACTTTTAAACTATCGGGAATAACATCGTCAAATGTTTTTACTTTTTTTACTGTAATTTTTTTCCCGGCAATTAATTTTTGTGCCGGGGTAGAAACTGTATCCCTATATTTTATAGCAGGTAAATAAATTTTTAAATCAGATCTTGTTTTTTTAATTATTGAATCAGGAATTTTTTTTATCGAATCAATATCTTTGTCAAGTAGTCGTAAGGTTTTCATGCGCATATTATTCATGAAAAGGCTGTCTGATGTTTTTTGAATATTTAGCTGTGTAAGATCAAACAGTTTATTATATTCTTTAAATCCTAATTGTATATATTCATTCGTAGTTGAATTTGCAACTCCTTTTTCTTCGTACCTGTGTCCGTTTTGTAGCCTGAACTCTAAGAATTTTTTATCAGCGCTAACATTCATTTTTCCATTTTCAGAAATAATAGTATTATCCTGTATGCCATTTGATTGCTCATAAATTAAAACACTATGAAGAGTGCTTTTATCTTTTTCCTTTTTGCCAACTTTTATAGAAAATCCGCGGAAGCCATTATAGAATACACCGTCTTTTAAATCAAAGGCAGGACTCTTGCGATAAATGTCATTATAGATAACCGCAAATTTTAAATTGGCAACAGGTGCAATATAATTCGCAAACAAAAAAGCAACTCCTGTAAGAAGTATCGATACAAAAAATAATGGTCTCATAAAACGCAATAGCGAAATGCCGGAAGACTTGATAGCTACGAGTTCAAAATTTTCACCAAGCTTTCCAAAAGTCATTATTGATGATAATAAAATAGCGATGGGAAGAGATAATGTTACAAGTGTGGCGCTGGCATAAATAAGAAACTCTGCCAACGTAAGAAAGTCAAGTCCTTTGCCAACCAAGTCGTCAATGTACTTCCACAATATCTGCATCATAAATACAAATAATGTAATAAAGAAGGTGGCTATAAAAGGCCACAAAAAAGCTTTAAGAATTAATTTGTCTAATTTTTTAAACATGCAGTCAACACTGAAACTGTGCTATGGTTTAATCTCTTTTGTTGTAAATTTCATTTATGAAAAGCGACGCAAAAATACATCTTTCAAAGCTTGAAAAAGAACTCGTACTAAACAAGGAATGGATTTTTACGAAACAGTTAATTATAGAAAAGGTGTACAATCTTTTTGGAGAATTGCATTGCGTGTTCCAGAAAATTTCCGAAAATGAAAAGAATTTTCTTCCGGAATATTTTCAGATTACTGCAGGTAAAATTTCCAAAGGAGAAAATTATGACGGCCTTCCTTATGTTATGCTCGATTATCCATCGCTTTTTTCAAAAGAAAATATTTTTTCAATAAGAACTATGTTTTGGTGGGGAAATTTTTTTAGTATAACGCTGCATATTTCCGGGGGAAAATATAAGCTAAAAGAAAATTTTTCAAACCTGATTGCTTATTTAAGCGAAAATAATTTTTATGTGTGTGTAAATGAAAACGAGTGGCAGCATGGCTTTGAACCATCAAATTATATAGCTGGAAAAAATATGGATGTAAATCAATTAAGAGAACTTTCGAAAAAGAATTTTTTTAAAATTTCTAAAAGCATCGAATTAAGTAAATGGAATAATGCCACAAAATTTTTAGAAACTTCGTTTAAAGAAATTATAGAATTTATAAAACTCAGTTTCCCAACCGGTGAAAAAGTTCTTTGACCTGTGTTTCCCAAAGCTGGCTCTGATCTTTAATCTCTTTTTTTTCTGCAAAATCATTTATGATTAAAATGGTGAGATTTGTAACTTCAGATTTGTCTATGCTGAATTCAAAATATTCATCTTTTGGGGAATTGATCCAGTGAAAGCGTATTAACCTGTTTTCCTCGCTATTTACCACTTCTGCTTCTTCTGCAGAACCATTCCATGCAAAACTGAACAAACCATCTTTATCCTCAACTTTTTCAGCAAACCATTCCTGTAAGCCTGTTGAGGTAGAAAGAAACTCATATAATATTCCAGGCGAGCATCTAACCGGGTACTCCAAAGTATATCTTATTTTCTTACTCATCTTTTAGATTAAAACTTATTGTATATCTGCAATAATAGAAAATTAATTACTAACCAAACTAATTTCTGTTCTTTTTTGATAATTATTTTAAAAGCCCCGTTTTCCGCAGTAGCTGAAAAATATTGAGCCTGTAATAAGTTTAACATTTTTTTTGGTAACATACTTAAATGTATATAAATTACGTTTAATCCTGATAATTACTGCTGAGTTTTATTCAACTACCTAAAGATGTTGTAACGTAACCCTTTTAAAATACGACTTATGAGTATGCGTCAACTTAAGATTTCAAAATCAATAACCAATCGCGAAAGCGAAAGTTTAGAAAAGTATTTACAAGAGATTGGAAAAGTAGACCTTATTTCACCTGAAGAGGAAGTAAAGTTGGCTTTGAGGATAAAGCAGGGCGACCAGGAAGCGCTTGACAAACTTACCAAAGCAAATTTGCGCTTTGTTGTGTCGGTAGCGAAGCAATACCAAAACCAGGGACTTACTTTGCCGGATTTAATTAATGAAGGAAATCTTGGCCTCATAAAAGCAGCTCAGAGATTTGATGAAACAAGAGGTTTCAAATTTATATCATATGGCGTTTGGTGGATAAGACAAAGTATAATGCAGGCCCTTGCTGAGCAATCGCGAATTGTGCGCTTGCCATTAAATAAAGTAGGGTTAACTAACCGCATCAGTAGAGCATACTCACATCTTGAACAGGAATATGAACGCACACCTACAGCCGAGGAACTTGCATTTTTTTTAGATATAGAAACAGAAGAAGTGGCTGCAACAATGAATGTAGCAGCACGACATGTAAGTATGGACTCTCCTTTAAGCGATGGCGAAGAAAGTACGCTTATAGATGTATTGATAAATGGAAATGCTGACAGCGCTGATAAGCAAATAGCTTTTAATGATTCACTAAAAAAAGAAATTACCCGCTCACTTAGTGTGCTTACCGAAAGGCAAAAAGAAGTGATTTGTTATTTCTATGGTATTGGTGTTGATCAACCTCTTAGCCTTGAAGATATTGGAATGAGATTTTGCCTTACGCGTGAAAGAGTGAGACAAATTAAAGATAAAGCCCTTACAAAATTGCGTACAACATCAAGATGCAATCTTCTGAAAGAATATATGGGCGTATAAATTTTTCTACATTGTTTTTTTACAGTGAACATTTTAAAAAGTGCTCACTTTTTTTTTACATAAAATCCACAGAATAATCTCTTTCATTTTTATTATAGTTTTATTATAAAATTATCTCGAATAACTTCGCATTTACGATAAATGAATAGTTATTTTAAAATAGGGAAGCTGGTGGCCTCTTTTGGGTTAGACGGGCAATTAATTTTGGAGCATAGCCTTGGCAAAAAAACATCTCTTAAAGGGCTTGAAAATATTTTTATCGAAGAAAAAAAAGATTCTTTTCTACCATACTTCGTCGAGTCGGCAAAAATAAAAAACGAAAAAGAAGTTTATATAAAGCTTGAAGGAATTTCTGTAAAAGAAGCCACGAAGCATCTTATAAAAAAGGAAGTATGGTTAAACGAAGAAGATTTTAAAAAGTTTGCTGCTAACGCGGCTCCCATATCATTCCTTGGATTTACAATTGTAAACGACAATGAAGAAATTGGAGAAATCAACGAGGTAATCGAGCAGCCCCACCAGGTTTTATGCAAAATTATTTTAAACGGAAAGGAAGCGCTAATTCCACTGCATGAAAATTCCCTGGAGAAAATAGATAAAAAAAATCGAAAATTATTTGTAAATCTTCCGGAAGGCCTGCTTGATATTTACAAAGAGGCATGATGGTTTGAATTGTAATTTTGTACTGCTAATGCAATCATCTTCTACAAATATTATTGCGCATTTCGATCTTGATTCATTTTTTGTTTCCGTTGAATTTCTAAGAGATCCATTCTTAAAAGGAAAGGCAGTTATTGTAGGCGGAAGCAGAGAAAGAGGCATTGTAACAACTTGCAGCTACGAAGCGAGAAAGTTTGGAGTACATTCTGCAATGCCTATGAAAACTGCAATGCGTTTATGTCCTCACGCAATTATCGTAAAAGGAACGTATAGTGATTACAGCAAATATTCAAAATGGGTTACACAAATAATTGCATCCAAAGCGCCGCTTTTTGAGAAAGCATCTATCGATGAATTTTATATTGATTTGAGTGGAATGGATACTTTTTTTAATCCTCTTCAATGGACAATAGATCTTCGGGAACTTATAATTAATGAAACTGGTTTACCAATTTCATTTGGCATTGCGAGAAATAAAATGATTGCGAAGATGGCAACTAATGAAGCAAAACCTAATGGATTTTTGCAAGTGCCTTATGGAAAAGAAAAAGAATTTTTAGCGGCTTTGGAAGTGAATAAAATCCCTGGTGTAGGAGAACAGACTTACCAGATTTTACTGCATAACGGGTTTAAATTTATAAAGGATCTACATAACAGCACTCCTGAAAAATTGGAAAAGCTTTTGGGAAAATGGGGTTACGATTTATGGAACAAAGCGCAAGGCCTTCATCATTCAAAAATTTCGGACTACCACGAAGCAAAATCAATTTCAACAGAAAATACTTTTGAAGAAAACGTGACTGATGTAAACAAACTTATGAGTGAAATAGTACGCATGACTGAAAAAATTTCTTTTGAACTTAGAAAAGATGAAAAGGTTGCCGGTTGTGTTACAATCAAAATCCGCTATCCTGATTTTGAAACAACTTCACGGCAGGTAAGCATTCCCCGCACATGCGCCGATGATGAGATAATTCCGGTTGCCAAAGATCTTTTCCATAAATTATATAAAAAAGAAAAACCTGTAAGGTTGCTTGGAGTTCGTCTGAGTGACTTAACTAACGATGCCGTACAAACGAATTTATTTCAAAATACCGAAAGAAAAGATATTTTGTATAAAGCAATCGATGATGTAAAAAACAGGTTTGGCAAAAACAGTGTAAGCAGGGCAGCAGGAAAATAAAAATCAGTGACCCGCAAAAAGAATGTCATGCAGGGTTCTCTTTTCTAAAATTTTTAAAGTGGCATCTCTTGTAATAGTCATCATTTTCCGAAGCCCGCAATGTTTTTCGTCGCAATCAACACACTTCTCATAAAAGTTTAAGCTTACACATGGCAACAAAGCGATTGGCCCGTTTATAATTCTTATAACTTTTGCAAGGTTTATTTTTTTAGGAGAAACTTTCAACATGTAACCACCGCCCTTTCCTTTTTTGCTTTCGAGCATATCTGCTTTCTTCAACTCATTAAGTATGTTTTCCAGGAATTTCAGCGGTATTTTTTTTTCTTCAGAAATGTGAGAAATCAAAATCGGCCCTTTACCATAATTTTCGGCAAGACAAGTAAGGGCTCTAAAAGCATATTGTGTCTTTCTGGAAAGCATTAACAGATTTTTTTAATTGCGGTATCGGGAAATTTTCTCATCATCTGCAAATTTATATAAATTTGCCTACTAATTTGGTAGGATATTAATATCTTAGCAAAATCTTTCATTTTAAATATATTTTTATGAGTTTACAACTAGGTGACACCGCTCCTGACTTTACTGCCGAAACCACTGAAGGAAAAATAAATTTTTATGATTTTCTCGGAGACAGTTGGGGAGTTCTTTTTTCTCATCCTGCAGACTATACACCGGTTTGTACAACCGAATTAGGTAAAACAGCAGCATTAAAAAATGAATTTGAAAAACGTAATGTAAAAGTGCTTGCAGTTAGTGTGGATCCTTTAGATAAACACAACGGATGGAAAAAAGATATTAACGAAACACAAAATGTTACTGTTGATTTTCCGATTATTGCAGACGAAGACAGAACTGTTGCAAATCTTTATGGAATGCTTCATCCTAATGCTTCATTGACTGCCACAGTTCGCTCTCTATTTATTATAGGCCCCGATAAAAAAGTAAAGCTTATGATTACCTACCCTGCTTCAACGGGGCGAAATTTTAATGAGGTGTTGAGAGTTATTGATTCGTTGCAACTTACCGCCGACCATAGTGTAGCAACTCCGGCAGATTGGCAACACGGTGAAGATGTAATTGTTGTACCTGCAATAAGCACTGAAGATGCTATCAAAAAATTTCCTAAAGGAGTGAAAGTTATAAAGCCGTATTTACGCTATACTCCACAGCCTAATTTAAATTAGGTCGATTCTTTTTTAATTGCTGCAGTAAAGCTTTGATATCTTTTGGAAGTGGTGCCTCTAATAAATGGATATTGTTCTGCTGATCCTTAAAATTTAATTTATAGGAATGCAAAGCAAGCCTGTTTATCAGGGGCCGTTCTTCCTCATCATCTTGGCTTAATCTAAATTTTTTTTTGAAGGATGAAAGAAGAACAGGCTTTCCATCACCATACATGGGATCGCTCACAATCGGATGGCCCGCAAATTTCATATGAACTCTTATTTGATGCATTCTACCGCTGTGGATATTAAATTGAACAAGCGAATAAATTCCATAATCTTCTATTACCTCATAATCAGTTAATGATTGCTTTCCTTTTTTTGCAATTGTCATTACCCCTTTAAGCGTTGGATGTTCAGCGATCGGTTCATTAACTGAACCTTTTTGATTTGGCAAGCTTCCGCGAATAATGCCAAGATAAATTTTTTCGATATTTCTCTGTTCAAATAATTGCGAGAGATATTTATGAGAAGGTTCATTTTTTGCAAATAACACCAGGCCACTTGTATCACGGTCGAGCCGGTGAACTATGAAAATTTTCCCATATTGGTTGTTCAAAATTTTATATAATGATAACTGCGTTTCATCGTGCCTGTCAGGTATGGTTAGCACTCCCGCCGGTTTATTTATAGCAACAAAATCTTCATTTTCAAAAATCACTGAAACGTTTTTCACAGGAAGTAGATTTTAATTAAATTCTGATGTACCAATGTTCTTTTTGACATGCTCAGAACCGCGAATATTTTTTTGCTTGTTCATGTACTTAAGCAAGCGAATTTCTTTTTCACTCAGGTATCGCCACTTTCCACGTTCTACATTTTTTTTAGTAAGGTTAGCATACATTACTCTATCCAATCCCTTTACATCATAACCTAAATGCTCAAATATGCGGCGAACAATACGGTTACGTCCACTGTGCAGTTCTATGCCAATAATCGACTTATCCTTTGCATCAGCATACGCAAGTGCATCGGCAAAAATTTCTCCGTCTTCAAGCTTTAATCCATTAAGTATTTTATCAAAATCTGTTTTTGTTAATTGTTTATCCAATTTTACTTCATACACTTTTTTGATATTAAAGCTGGGATGTGTAAGCTCTTGCGTAAGCGCGCCATCATTGGTTAACAGCAATACGCCGGATGTGTTTCTATCAAGCCGTCCCACAGGATAAATACGCTGGTCAGTTGCATTTTTTGTAAGTTGTAAAACCGTTTTTCGATTTTGTGGATCATCCGTGGTAGTAATATAATCTTTGGGCTTGTTTAATAAAATGTAAACGAGATTTTTTGTGACGTATAATTTTTTCCCATTAAAGGTTACATCGTCTTTTTCATTTACTTTGAAAGCAGGTTGTGTAACAATTTTTTTATTTACTGTTACTTTCCCCTGCGTAATTAATGTTACAGCATCTCTTCTTGAAGTAACTCCGCAATGAGCTAAAAATTTATTTAACGGCATTTGTATATCGCCAGTATTTTTTTTTGAGACGGAAGTTGTTGCAGCTACTTCTTTTTTTTGTTGCGGATATTTTTGTCTTCTTCCGGGTTTTGTTATTGGATCAACATTAGGTGAATTTTCTGAAAAACCTCTGTAGCGTAATGCTCTTTTTTCTTCAAATCGTTTTTCAATCGCGGCAGCTTTTTCTTTTTTTGAAATTTTCTTTTCCTGCTTATGCTTTTCCTTTATTGCCGCGTTATTTTTTGGATTGATGAATTTTTTGAATGGCGCTTGGCTCATGTAACCTGAATTTGCTGTTTTTCAACAGTAGTGAAAGGCAAAGATAAAATAAAACAGGTGAACCAATTTTTTTGATTCACCTGCAGTTTTCATCGGGAATTTTTTTTAAGACTCTTTATTGTCTTTTTTATTTTTCCATTCATTCATACGGTTGTTTTTCATTTCTTCTTTTTTCTTTAGTTGATCTGCTGTAAGAATGCTATTCATATTTTCTTTAGATGTTTTTCTCAGGCTCATCAGTTGTTCCTTTTTTTGTTCCTGGCTTAAAGACGAATTTTCCTTAATTACTTTTGATTGCTCCATCAAATTCTTCCTTTGGGTTTGCAAACTTGAAACCTGATTGTCACTAAGATTGAGATCTGTTTTCATTTTTTCCATTCTCTTCTGCGCCATCATTTCTCTTTTTTCACTTTCATCTTTCTTCATCTTTACCATTTTGTCTTTTTGTTCAGATGTGAGAACCGATTCAAACTTTGATTTTCTTTCCTGCTCAAGACTTGCTTTTTTTGAACGGTAGTCTTTAAGAGTAATGTTATCATTTTGTTCAAGTTGCTTTAACTGATCTTTATAATTTGTGTTCAAATCTTTCATTTGTTGTTTCTGCACTTCGCTAAGATTAAGTTGCTTCATCATTGCAAATCCGTGATGATTATGCTTACCATTGCTATGTTTATGAATCATTGTTGCGCTGTATTGCTGGTTGGCATCGGAAGTACTTCTTTTGGTTTGTGCATTTGCCGATAATGCAATAATTGCAAAAGCAGAAAATGCGAGTAAGTATTTTTTCATGTTTAAATTTTTTTTTGTTTTATAATAGACGTAAATAAATACATCCCGTTTAATAACAGGGTGTAAAAAACTGTTAAAGAAAAATACAATGATTATTTTACTGCGTGGTGGTCCAGGTCTTTGTTTGCAAGTTGGCCGCAGGCTGCATCAATATCTTTCCCACGGCTTATGCGCAGTCTTACATTTACGCGGTGTGCTGCCAGGTAATCCATAAACTTTTGTGTAGCGTCTTTGTCAGGTTTTACAAAATTGGCTTCTTCAATAGGATTGTATTCTATAATATTTACAAGATGTACGGGTACTTGCTTATAAATTTTTATCAAATCATCAGCATCCTGAATTGTATCATTCTCGCCTTTAAATAAAATGTATTCAAACGTTATGTCGTTTTTTGTTTTATCGTAGAAATAATTGAGCGCTTCAATTAATGCCTTAATGTTATTGGTTTCATTAATGGGCATTATTTCATTTCTTTTTTTATCATTTGCGGCGTGAAGAGATAATGCGAGATTAAATTTTACTCCGTCATCGCCAAGCTGTTTTATCATTTTTGCAACACCTGCGGTCGAAACCGTTATCCTTCTTGCACTCATGCCCAGTCCATCATTTGCAGTAATTCTTTCAATAGCTTTCAATACATTTTTGTAATTCAGTAAAGGTTCACCCATTCCCATGAAAACAATATTGCTCAATTTTTTCCCATAAGTTTTTTCAGCCATTTTATTTAACAGAACTACTTCATCATAAATTTCATCAAAATGAAGATTTCTTTTTCTTTCCATATAACCAGTTGCGCAAAATTTGCAGCTGAGGCTGCAGCCTACCTGTGAAGAAACACACGCTGTTTGCCGGTTATCAACCGGGATCAGCACTCCTTCAACAAGATGCCCGTCAAAAGTTTTGAACCTTGTTTTTATTGTACCATCACTACTATATTGAGTAGCGTTAGTATTAATTGCAGGTAAAGAAAAATTATCTGATAAGCTTTGTCTCAACTCTTTACTAAGGTTAGTCATGTCTTCAAAACTTTGCGCATGTTTTTGCCAAAGCCATTCCCATACTTGTTTTGTTCTGAATTTTTTTTCACCTATTGTTTCAAAGTAGCTGGTGAGTTCCCCTAATGAAAGTGTTCTTATATTTTTTTTAGAAGTCATTTTGCAAAGATATTGCAAGGAAGTTTAGCCATATTTGGTTTAGGATTTATTAAAATAGTAAACAATTCATTCCCGTGAAAATAATTTTTATATTGCATCCCTTTATCTTAAAAAATAACAATGCAGACTGTTTATGTTATTGACGCCTTAAGAACACCGATAGGAAGATTTGGCGGGGCTTTAAGCACTATTCGCGCTGATGATTTATTGGCTAACGTTATTAACGCGATCATTAAACGCAATGGAAAAATTGATTTAAGCGATATTGAAGATGTTATTGCTGGTGATGCAAACCAGGCAGGAGAAGATAACAGGAATGTGGCTCGAATGTCAGCGCTGCTGGCGGGTTTACCGGTATCTGTTGCGGGCAATACTGTGAACAGGTTGTGTGCAAGCGGCATGCAGGCGATTATGGATGCATCGCGTGCTATTATGTGTGGCGACGGAAACATTTTTCTTGCAGGTGGTGTAGAAAGCATGACCCGTGCACCTTTTGTTATGAGTAAAGCTGAAGCTGCTTATAGCCGCAAGGCAGAAATTTATGACAGTACGATTGGCTGGCGTTTCCCCAATAAAAAACTTACAGATAAATATTACCCGTATTCCATGGGCGAGACTGCAGAAAATGTAGCGGGGCAATGGAAAATATCACGGCACGCACAAGATGAATTTGCTTTTGAAAGCCAGCAAAAATATTTTGCGGCATTGGCCGCTGGCAAATGGAAAGATGAAATTGTACCTATAGAGATTACACCAAACAAAACCGAGCAAATTATTTTTGATAAAGATGAACATCCAAGAAAAACTTCATTGGAAAAATTGTCCCAGCTGAAGCCGGCTTTTATAAAAGATGGAACGGTAACTGCAGGGAATTCATCGGGTATAAATGATGGCGCTGCAATGCTCTTGCTTGCAAATGAAAGCATGATTAAAAAATACAATCTTAAGCCAATGGCTAAAATTAAAAGCATGGCTGTTGCCGGAGTTGATCCGGCAATTATGGGAATAGGCCCAGTGCCTGCCACTAATAAAGCCCTGCAGCGTTCAGGCCTTTCCGTTAGTGATCTTGATTTAATTGAACTGAACGAGGCTTTTGCGTCGCAATCCATAGCCTGTATTCACGAACTGGGACTTGATCTTCAGAAAGTAAATGTAAATGGCGGATCTATTGCAATTGGCCATCCGCTTGGATGTAGCGGCGCACGAATCTCCACAACATTATTGTATGAAATGAAAAGAAGAGGGTCCCGTTATGGCCTTGCTACAATGTGTGTTGGAGTAGGGCAGGGTTCAGCTGTTATTTATGAAAGCGTGTAATCATAATATTAGCATCACATTATTTTCAAAAGTTCTCTCTTCACTAATTTTGAATTAATAAAAATTGTGAGAACAAGCAACAAGATTGCTGTTGCAATTACGCTCCAGTTCAAGAGCCACGAAAGGTTTGCCCTGTCAACAATAGTTAATTGCACGAAAAGAATATGCAGAATAGCAGTAGCAAGAAGAGCAATTAAGATGATTACAATGTAAACCGGCAGCCAGGTTTTAGCAACACTGTCTGCGAGCCACTTTGGTGAGTAACCTAACGTAAGCAATAAACGCAGATTGTCTTTACTTTTTGCAATCATCAGCTGCAGGTAAAAAGAAAAGAGCATGAGCGCAAGAATTATTACCAGCACTCCAAAAATTCCTAATGCACTTACTATGTTCTGTAGCACTCCCTTTACCCTTCCGAATTTTGTTTTGTCTTTATTAAGGTGATAATTATTTTGATCGAAGTATGCAAGCAGATTAGGATTATTTGCGTCTTTGGTTTTGATAAATACACGTGATGGATTCACTTTGGTTACACCACTGAAATGCTGGTTACTCCAGTTCATGAAAGATTTTGGAACAAGCACGGAATTGATGCGATCGCTTAATGCTACAATATTTCCTTTAAAATTTTGAATACCATCGGGGCCATAACATTCAAGAATAATATTTACTGAAGAAACAGTTTTATCAGAAAGCTGTGGCAGTCCTTGCGCCGGTGCAAAAACATTATACATCTCTAAAAAATCTGATGAAAAAATTATGGGAACCGTTAGTTGCCCCGGATGCCACGTAAATGAAGGCGGAACTGTATCAATAAAATCGTCATCGATACTTTCTAGAAAAAGATCAGTACTAAATGGAATAACATTTCCTGCACTCGCTTTTACCCTAAACTGGTTTGCTAAAAGTGGCGATATACCTTCAATACCCGGTTGCTTTTGCAGGCTGGCTAAATCAGTGTCATTAAAAGTATTATCCTTTCCCATGTTTTCATTGGTAATAGTTTTAGAAATAGATATAAAATCATATCCATTTTTCCTGGGACTATTTTCTTTCAAAAGCTGTTGAATGTTTATAAACATCTGCATTGAAACCAACAGCAAAAGTACACCAATGCCTAAGCCAAAATAGCCGAACCATTTAGAGAAAACATTTTTCCCTTCGTTAAGTAATGGTTCAATATTTTTATAAGACAATGACATTTTATGTTACTATAAATAAATAATTTTTTCTTCTTTAAAAAAATCAATCATTTTCAAATCCGCAAAAATCATTGCAGCTTCGCGCTTTTCACATTCTTCATAAATAAGTTCCATTGCCTTTTTCCGGTTCACATCATCGAGATGACTGTAAGGCTCGTCTAGCAATAAAAAATCAAATGGCTGAATCAGCGACCTTATAATGGCAATACGCTGCTGCTCGCCATAGCTGCATGTTTTAGCCAGTTTATTAAGCTTTGAATGAATACCCAGGCGCTTTGCCATTTCATCTATGGCTTCGGGCTGATGATAGGGATTAAGCACTCTTTTTATTTCAATATTTTCTCTTACAGTTTGTTCGCTAAACAATCTTAAATCCTGGAAGATGATGCTTATTTTATTTTGCCTGAATGAAGAAAAGCTTTCCGTAGAAAGCTTTTGAATATTTGTATCATCATATGAAATGGTTCCTGAATAATCTTTTCTTAAGCCATAAATAAAATGTATTAAAGAAGTTTTTCCGCTGCCTGAGGGTGCTACGATATGAAGATGTTCACCTTTTTGAATTGTTACATTTTTACCCCATACCTGCGAATCAATCACATTCTCATTCTCAAAATAATCAGGCATTACCTGTTGCAGGTTTATCTGCATATTATATCATCTTTTAGCCTCACCCTTCCCGATAAAAATCGGGACTCCAAAAGGAGAGGGAACTTGATAAAATTCATAACTTATTTGTTTCCCACAGTATCAATCGCAGGAGGAGCTATGGTTGAATCTATTTTCATTTCTGAGCTGTCACGCGATTCTTTTTTTGCCATTTCTACTTTTGCAATTTCATCAAAATAATGATTTAACTGCTTTAAGCTATTTGTGCTTTGATCAACAAAATTTATTTCTAAATTTCCAACCATGCCTCCTTGTTTAAATTCACCACCTGTATAATAAATATTGTTCCAAAGCTTAAGGCTTTCATCCATTATCATTTGATCGTTACCGCTTCTTTCTTTTCCTGAAGAAAAAACGGAAAGTATTTTATGAATGTCAATATACAATGCGATAGGATGGCCAGACAGCTTATCCATAAAATCAAATTTATTGCTTCCTCCCGCTACATATTGGTTTACGAAAGCCTGGTGATTGGCTATTGCAAACAATTTATCATTTTGACTGAAAGAGATTGAACTATCATTTCGCCCCATTTCACCACTTATTTTTTTACCTGCTTCAATAAGTTTTTGAAAGCTTGGCTTGTCACCTATGGAAACAGAAAATAAATAATTGCCGTCAGGCCTTGAAAAGCTTACAGAGCTGGTTGTTTTACCGTTTTCATCTTTATAGCTAAACGAGTCTTTTTTCATTTTTAAATCGGTTACAGCAACCATAATATCACCTTTATTAGCTTTTACAAAATCATCAAGAGTAAACCCTACTTCGCTTGTCTTTGAATTTAATATGCCATCCATTCCGGTTAGCTTTATAAGTTCTTTTATTCCTTCCGGTTTAAAGCTCATGGCTAAAACACCTGTTACATCCTGTGAAGGAATACTTTTAAGCATGTCTGTATTTATATTTTCTCCACTATATTTTTGAAGAAAATCTGAAAACTCTTTTCCTGCGTAGCCTTTTTGTTTTACAGTAATTTTTCCATTATCAAAGCTGGCTGTGTAAGTGCTGATATTATCTTTTAAAAATACATCCAGCTTCAGCATTCCAAGCATGCCCATCGCAGAGGAAGCGCTTTTGGATATTTCTTCTGTATTTATCCATGCATGTACGTCGCCGCTTTCGCCGAGTAGATCAGAAAATTTTTCGTTTTGTGCCAGGCTGCTGTCAGCTTTCAATGAAAAAAGATTTTTACAAACTTGCGAAAGAGCAGCCGCATTATCTACCAGCGGCGCCATGTTATTTGTTGAATCATTCATTGAATTAAAGCTTGATCTTGCAGAGCCTGTATTAATTGCATATATAAAATGCTTATCATTCCATGCTACTACACATCTGTTATGTAGCGTAAGCATTTTTAAATCGCCGTCGGTCTTTGTTGTAGCCGAAGAGTCGATATATTTATTAAACTGCTCAAAATTTTTGGCATCTTTAATAGATCCCTCAAAAATTGCGTCACCATCATTTCCGGATTCTTTTTGCGCAAAAATTATTAAGCCCCCATCAAGATCAATTCCTGAGTTTTCAGGGTTATCAAATAATTTTTTTACCTGATCATCAGTAGCGTGATGATATTCCTGGTAGTGCTTCATTGCCTCGTGAAACCAATTACTTTGTTTTATATCATCCCAAGTAAGTTTTTGCCTGAGAGATTTTGTATCGAGGTGCACTACAAACATGGCATTTTTGGGAATCATTTTGCCTAGTTCATTTTTTTTACTGCATGACGAAAACAGAAATGCGGCCATGAAAAGGATTAGCGTAAGCCTGGAAAGAGATTTCATAAAAAGATTTTTTTGATTTTAGTTGCTGTATTTAGGAAAGTTAATGTAGTAATCGCAAAAAATTAATTCAATTTATTATTAATCGCAAATTTTGCATAAAGTAACCTGCTTATTTTTTGAAAAATGAAAGAAGGTTTTCAACCGGGATAATTTGTTGCTCACCCTTTTGTAAATCTTTCACTATACATGTTTTTTGTTCCAGCTCATTTGAGCCAATAATTACTGCAAAAGAAATATTTTTCTTAGTTGCGTATTTAAATTGCTTTTCCATTTTTGCATTTTCATAAAAAAGCTCGCAGCTTATTCCATTGTCTCTTAGGGTCTGCATTTGTTTAAATGCAAAATTGCTTTCTTTTTCGCCGAGGTTAAAAAATAAGGCTGTTGTAAAATTATTAATGTCCGCGGGAAATATATTTAACTCGTTCATTACATCATAAATTCTGTCGACGCCGAAACTTATACCTACGCCGGGAATATTGGGTAATCCAAATAAGCCGGTAAGATCATCATATCTCCCGCCGCCGCCAATGCTCCCCATTTCAACATTTTTTGCCTTCACTTCATAAATAACACCGGTGTAATAATTGAGGCCGCGGGCAAGTGTAAAGTCAATATTTATTTCAGAACCTGAAGATTGTTCATTTGCATTTTCAATATAAATAAGGATAGAT